>NZ_JAJAFZ010000189.1:0-1079 GCF_025384895.1 Photorhabdus kayaii | reverse complement strand
CATCCTGTTGCTGCTCCAGCATCAGCAGCACCCGCCCGGCTTCGCGTTTAATCACAGACGGCTCGCATTCCAGCTCTTGCGCCGCCGTGCTGATGTAGTTCTGACGATGCCGCGCATGGTACATGTCCAGCGTATCCACATGGAACAGGCCGGACGTTTCATCGCGCACCTGCACATTCACCTTCATCACATCCGGCACCGGGGATTTTTTCATCCCCCGTACCCGCCAGATACGGGGTCCGCTTTTCATCACCAGTTCACCGCAGGCCGTGCGCTCACAGGGCACCGGTGCTACTGGCAACTCAGGCCGGGCAGCTAAAGAAGCCGGTTGAAGCTCACTGGCGCTTTGTGGCGGCTCCGTCACTGTCGGCGAGACGGGCCGCTCATGGCTGAACACCGCGCCCGGCGCGGTTCCCTGTCCCAGCCAGACCGCCTGTTGCAAGGCCAGCCCCAGCGCATGTTCGGCGTTGCCGCTTTTCAGCGCATAGTCATTGGCATCCATGCCCGGCGGGAACTGCACCCGCCATGCCTCGATACCGGCTTCCAGTAAATCAGCCGCCACACTGGTCGCGCCACGGTCTCCGGCCTCGTCCCGGTCAAAGGCAATCAGCACCCGTTTCACGCCGTGATACTGCAAGGCTTCGAGGTGCTCACGGTTAAACCCGTTCACCCCGAACGCGGCAATCACGTTACGGAACCCGGCACACCAGAAGGTCATGGCATCGATCAGCGCTTCGCACAGGATAATTTCCGAAGCGGCTTTCATCGCTTCCTCATTCCAGACCCCGGCTAGCGGTGACGGCAGATACAGATGCTTCGGGCTGTCTTTCAGCACTTTGTAATCCGGCTGGGTCCGGCGGCCATACAGTTGCAGCACCCGCCCGCGGCTGGCCACACTGGCCGATTCGGCCCAGCCGATCACCGGCACCACGACGCAGCCCCGGAAGTGGTCCTGACGGGTGGTCGTACGCAACACGCCCAGACCCGACAGCTTGTCGCGCAGTTGCTGGCCTTCCTGACTGCTCTTGGACGGTAATAAGCCCGCTGAACCGCCGATCCCGTGATGGCCCGCGTACCCC
>NZ_JAJAFZ010000188.1:0-1086 GCF_025384895.1 Photorhabdus kayaii | reverse complement strand
TTCTAAAATGATTTCGGAGTCTGGCATGCTTTTAGCTCCTTCTTGGGTTACAGCCAAAATCTCGTTATCATCTATGGTAACCAATCCTGAAGGACCGAGTAGGTTTGCCTGAAATAATCTCCGTTTCGTCAACTCCTCAGATTCATTTTCATAGCCAAAAAAAGTCCAAATTTTAATACAACGATCTGTACCATCAGGGATAACATGACGCATAGCTAAGCAATTAAGTTGTTGCAGCAGGATGAGATTTGGAAAAACAGTCATAATTGCGCCTGTACCGTGGTCATATTCACGCTGATGTTCGATGATTCTCGGATCTAAAAGTGATAACTCTGTTTTTGTCTCTGCATTTTTTTTAATTTCAGCTTTGGTGAAAGATGCTGTTGACACTAATACACTGCTTTTGCCAGAAGAACAAACTTTTACACTAGTTTTTTGATCTGAACGCCAAATACCGAAGTTTTTAAAAAATGAATGCAGAAGTGCTGCATGAAATGGATCTTTTACATTTTCAATTTGAAGTTTCCAATTACAGTTAACTCTATGCTGCATTTTCCCAACAACTTTTAGTTTCCTGCCATCACAAACACGATCAAAGTATGAAAGCATGACAGGATCTAAATATGTTTCAAATGGTTCAATATCATATGAGAAACTAGCAAATACAACACCATGTCTCTCAGTCACATTAAGAGCTTGCAAACCATGTTCTTCAGGATGGAAAAATTCAGACATTCCACCTTTTCCATTAATACCTTTCCTAAAAGGCATCCCAACTAAGTTACCCTCTAAACTAAATGCCCATTCATGATAAGGACATACAAGTAGCTTAGTATTACCTTGAGGGTTATGGCAAATCTTTGCTCCTCTGTGGGGACAGCGGTTTACAAATACACGTAATATTCCTTTTCTATCACGGATTAAAATGACAGGAACATTTCCCACAAATGTTTGTATATAGTCACCAAGATTTTCAACTTCTAAAGAAAGCCCAACATAATTCCATGAGTTTCCCAGAAAAATATTTTTAATTTCTTGTTCATATATCTGGCTGCATGTATAAATTTTGGAGGGCACCCTTCGGGT
>NZ_JAJAFZ010000187.1:0-1132 GCF_025384895.1 Photorhabdus kayaii | reverse complement strand
AAAACTAAATATGACCCGACCAGACAAATGATTCAGGAATTTCAGTGCCTGAAAGTGGCCTTTGATGGCTGGCGGCCAGCGTATTGTTTATTTCTAGAGGCCAAAGCGCGGTATGACCAGTTTTTTGATAGCGATGGTAAACCCAAAAGGTGGTGGAAAGGCCGTATATCAGGGAAAAACCAAGCAGATAGGCAACAAGCTGTATGTGATGCATTAGATGAAACGCCTCATGTGGAGTGGCATTTTTTACAGCCTGTCAGCTATGGATATTTTAAAACGCTATTTATTGAACATAAAAATATCAGTGTTTATTATACTCCTTGCAAAGATTTAATTTAATTCGAGGTCAACGATGGCAATAATTAATTTGGAAATCAATGTGCGTTATGAACAACAGGAAACTATTACCTTAAATATGGTGTTAATGGATTTATTTCATATTACACGGCAGATTGATATTTTTTTCGGGCAGAAAAAGACGTGGTACTTAACAGGTTACTCTAGAAAACAGGCTCTACAACATATTGTGTTTGATGAACAGGGACCAACTGAAGTTGCTATCAAAGACTTTGAAAAAGAATATAAGAAAAGTTTTCCTTTTTTCAATAATGCTATATGGGATGGTGAAAATGATGAATTATCTAGTAGCATTGATTATTATAAATCGAAGCCAAACCATCCTAACAAGGTTTGGTTAATATTAAACTTAAGAATTGACAGTACCAAACTTGATACTTCCCGATTAATTGATTTAGTTAAATATTTAGCGACTAGTCGTGATTTTCCGTATATTCAAGTAGAAACCAACGGCTATATCTTAAAAGGCAAACAAGTTTTCCCTGATCGCTTAAGCGTCGGTTGGATGCTTTACCAGCCCCGTATTATTGATAAATCCTATCTTCCTATGGCGGAGGATGTGCTTCCTGTGTATCAAAATAATGAACAGATCGGCACGTTGATTATTACCAAAAAAGGTATTTTTGATGGCAGAAATCAGGATGATATTGATAAATCCAATGATGTTGAAGTTCAGTTGGTGAATCTGGGATTACTGCCATTAATTACCGAAGTTTAATGAGGGATGATATTATTTGCCAATTGAAAAACGATGGGGAACTTTCATGTTAAAATC
>NZ_JAJAFZ010000186.1:0-1161 GCF_025384895.1 Photorhabdus kayaii | reverse complement strand
CTGCTATTCATCCAAAGAAAACTCTTGCCCGATAATCATCGCACCAACCCGCTTTTTTAAGCTTGTTCCTTTGGCTCGGTGCCCCGCAATCGCATTGTTTGACCAGATTCAGGACGATACGACGGAATAAGGCCAGATTCTCAACTGCACCCTCCAGAACAATTCGTGAATCATCTTCTTTAAAGACCACATCAAGAATATAGTGCTGGGTATTTTCAATCCGCCAATGCTGGCGAATATAATATCCCAGTGATTTATGCTTGGGCGAAAGGGAACTCACATAATAAGACGTGTCCACCGTTCCTTTGCCATTTTGTGTCCGGTGACGTTCTACGGCGATAATGCTACGAATGGTCGGCCATTTCTCGATTAATTCTGCCGTAAATTGGGGCTTTAACTGAAACACATAACGCTCTTCACGCCGGCCATGGGCTTCTTGCTTAACTTCCGTGATAATTTTTTCTTTACCGGCATCAAACACCGCCTGAAATTGCGATTGGACGGCTTCCCACAGATGGGGTTGATTTTTTTTCACCTGAACCACGACATGGGCTTTCTTTTCGCTGATTTTTTCCAGCGTTTGGCGCTGACAATGCAAAGCATCCAGCGTGACGATGCTGCCTTTCAGGTCAAGGATATCCAACATCTGCCGCACGATACTGATTTCCCCGTTTTTCGTGGCAGTGGCTTTCTGGCTCAGGACTAATCCTTGTTCCGTATCATATGCCGTGACCAGTTGGACGGCGTTTTGCTTTTCATTACGGTAGGCGCGTCGCAGAACTTTTCCATCGAAGGCAATGACCGGTTTCCCTGCCTGTTCACGTTGTTCATTGATCCAGTTGAGCAAAGCCTCCAACAGCGAATCAAGTTCAATAGCGCGCACAATTCTGGCAACCGTGTGTCGGCATGGTATTCCACTGAGAAAGGGGCGATATTTTTTCAGCCACGTAATTTTGGCCCGACCATAAGTTTCAATATCTTGCCAACCTTCAGCGCCAGCGAGAATGGCGCTGATGACAAGAAAAATAACATCAATCAGCTCGTATTGACGATTGATGTCAGAACGAGTTTCTTTCACAACGGTTAAATGTTCAATCAGGGTCTGGTTCGGATTCATGGGCGAGTATTAAAAAGAAAAATAAGGAGAATGAGATCATATAA
>NZ_JAJAFZ010000185.1:0-1168 GCF_025384895.1 Photorhabdus kayaii | reverse complement strand
AAAGAGGTCGATGCCTCGACCCCGTATCTGTATAAGGCGGTCACCAGCGGTCAGACCCTGAAATCGGCGGAAATCAAGTGGTACAAAATTGATGATGCCGGTCAGGAGAAAGAATATTTCAACACCAAACTGGATAACGTGAAGGTGGTGAAAGTGGCGCCGCTGATGCATGACATCAAAGATCCGGCCAAAGAGAAGCACAACCATCTGGAACGCGTTGAGTTCCGCTACGAAAAAATCACCTGGACTTACAAAGACGGCAACGTCATTCACTCCGATTCCTGGAGTGAACGTTCGACGGCGTAACGTCCGCTGTTTTTTTATTTTTTATCATTGATAGGCGGGTGGGGCCGTTGGCCCCGCCTGGGACAAAAACACCTGAAATCATGAAGCATCATGACCTTATGGGCCTCGGTATACGGCTATGGGCGGTAGCGTACCCGAAGCAACAGAGGAACAGGATGGAGAAAACTGTCATGGAAAATCCGTCAGCCATTTTACTTCGCCGGTTAAATCCCTATTGCGTACAGGCGCTGGATGCAGCGGCTGTACTTTGCCGGACACGGGCACAAAGTGAAATTACCGTAGAACACTGGTTGCTCAAGCTGCTTGAAATGGGGGAAGGCGATATTACCGTCATTGCCCGGCATTATCAGTGGGATATGAATACGTTGTGGCAGACACTCCTGGCTGCGCTGGATCGCCTGCCATACAACATCAATCATCAACGCCCACGGTTGTCAGACCGTCTGTGGCATTTATTACAGGTCGCCTGGGAAGTGGCTTCTCAGGACGCGGGCAATGAATTTATTCGCTCGGCGCATCTTTTGCAGGCACTGCGCGGTCAGCCGGACTGGTTGCATGCGCATGATGCCTGGCCGTTACTGAGCTTGAGCGTGACGCAACTGCAACGCTTGCGCCCGCTGTTGGATCGCCACTCAGACGAGTGCCCGGAGAAGCAGGTCACGACGCGTTTGACTGAGGCAGGATCGGCTGTCGACCTGGCGGAGACCGCCGCAGATAACCCCATGCCCAATCCTCACGTGTTATCCCCGGCTTTGCAAAGCGTATTGGATAAATTCACGCTGGATATCACCGCCCGCGCCGCTGAAGGCGGCATTGATCCGGTCTTTGGCCGTGATAATGACATTCGCCAGATGATCGACAT
>NZ_JAJAFZ010000184.1:0-1201 GCF_025384895.1 Photorhabdus kayaii | reverse complement strand
TAAATATCACTCACATTAGCAAAACCCGCCTGTAATACTCGCTCCAAAAATTGGGTTTTCATCCATATTCGTCTACGCTTCGCTTTAATGCTTAATTGACTCGTTTCTTTTTTCAGCATGTTTAACGAAATACGTCGTAATATCGCGATGTTTTCCGCCGCATTTTCACGGTAAATTTGACAATCATCTTCCTTAAACGTCACATCAAGCACCCAGTGAAGATTATTCTCTATTTGCCAATGGCTGCGTACTGCCTGAGAAAATTGTTCTTCTGTCAGTCTGGCTGAACTGATGTAGTAACGGTACTCCAGACTGGGCAATTTGCCGTTTTCTTGCCTGTATCCGATTGTGACACCCAGTGTTTTTAATCCCGTCCATTCCGGAAAATCGGTTTTGAATGTATCGGCATTCAGCACATGGCTTTCTCTGATTTCCAGACGACCATGACCCTGTTCTATCAACGCTTTTTCGGTTGTTAAGGGCAAAACGCGCTGGGCTTCCAGGGCTTTTTGAATGGCACGATGGAGACGTTTTTGGTTGTCTTTCACACTTAATAAATAATCCGCGCCGGCATCAATAATCTCCTGAGCGATCTGCGTTTGGCATCCCATCGCATCAATGGAAATCAGCGCGCCTTTCAGTTCCAACAACTTAATGAGTTCCGGGATTGCGGTAATTTCATTAGATTTTTTCTGGGTTTTAACCTGGCCGATGACCATTTTATTGGCTGTCGCATAAGCACTCACAAGGTGGAGAGCCGAACCGCGTTCTCCCGGGGCATAGGCACCCCGTAAGACTTTACCATCAATCGCCACTAATTCTCCCTGAGTAACCTGATGAACCGAACGCATCCAGTTGATAAAACACAGATTAAATTGTTCCGGATTAATCCGTGAGAGAAGCCGGGCAATCGTATCATCAACAGGGATCCCCGCCTTGAACATATTATGTTCAAGAAACCATTCATGGTGGCCTTCAATATACTCTTGGATCTCACTCCAACCATCTGCGCCGCCCAGAACAGCGCACAATGAGGCAAATAAAATATCGAATAAAGGGTAGGCGACTTTAGCGCTTTGACGGGGATCTTGAATGTCTGAGAAATGTTCAGTAAAAATATCAAAGCACATGGTTTTTGCTCTCAAAAAGAGAGTATGAGATCATAACTATTACCGTCGGTCAAATCTGATTTTTTTAACAA
>NZ_JAJAFZ010000183.1:0-1207 GCF_025384895.1 Photorhabdus kayaii | reverse complement strand
TGCTAAAAAGTTAGTATCTGCCCGCTGGGTACCCATAAAGAAATCACTACTATCGAGCACTCTGTTAGCAGAATGCTCTGAATTAGTGACTAGTCTTCATTAATTGGCAACCATAGAGGAAATCCCTATTGTTGATTTAAGTCGTTGATTCTCCCAAGGCCGTCACTTTGGGAATGGCTTACCAGAGCTGTATTTACTTGCCCACGCTTTCGCTATGTGCAAACAATCATCGTACATCTTGCCCTTACGACTTGCCGACGAACTGCGGCGGTAATAATCCACCGCTTTATCACTTGCCATACACGCTATAGATGAAGAAAAGCCGAGCTTAACTAACTCGGCCTGGATGTTCTTAGCGATGAATTGCTCATGATTCATGTCTGCGGTTCTCCGCCCGGGAAGTCATCAAAGCCGGGCAAAGTAAGCTGCGATAATTCCAGAATAACTTGCTTGGCCTTGCGGAGTTTCTTTAGATGACGCTTACGAAGATTCATCATTTCACTACCCGGTCTACCAAAGTTGCTATAAGACCACTTATCAGCGGCCACCAGCCGATTCTGCATTTCACCAAGTGTCAGTGACTTTAAGCTTTCCATGTCCATCAAAGAGAGATCTGTCTGATTCTCCTTGTCTGCTAAATCCAATAGCCAGCGACGAAGTTGTTTAGCGACTTTTGTATCTGCCAACATGCCAATTAAATGAGAACCTCTGATAGAGAAAATTCTGACCTTCTTCTTACGTAAGCTATTGTTTATTCCAATGGTCATTGATTCAGTGACCATTGTCATATCGCTAGTGAACTCATCTTTATTTGAGTTAAAGAGGTTAGTTACAGACTTCTCATTTTTATATTCAAGCAACTCTGCAAGATGTTTGCTCGTGAACCAGGTTTTCCCATCATGATTATCGAAAGGAACAATAGTGTGATTTTTGAAAGTTAATGTGTTCATTGTGCTTTACCTTTTTAGAGATAGAGCCTGCCTCATAGAAAATCAGACCAAAGAATCAGCACAATACTGAATTTCTCAGGCTCTATTTCCTAAACAGGTTTTTTGGGTTTGAATGCGCATGAGGTGCGCGGTGAAATTCGGATATAAAAAAGCCCCGGATTAACCGAGGCTCATTGATTAGATATTCTTTATTTTGTGAATAACTTCACAAGATCTATAAAATCTTGGCATAGTTCTAACTTGTGTCCGTGATCGTC
>NZ_JAJAFZ010000182.1:0-1240 GCF_025384895.1 Photorhabdus kayaii | reverse complement strand
GACCAATGGCGCGGTTTCGGTCAGACGATGTTCGTACAGCCGTTAAATCAGGCATGGCAGGGAATACTGAAACCGGCAGCGGCAAGTTTAAATGAACAGTGGCAGACAGCCATCGTGGCTAACTGGAATACCGCCTTTGCCGGTCGCTACCCGTTTGCCGGTGGGCAGAGTGACATTTCATTGCCGATGCTGGGGCAGTTTATCCGCCCGGACACCGGGCGCATTGAGCAGTTTTTGACGCGCCAGTTAGGCGGGGTGCTGCATAAAGCGGGTAACCGTTGGGTGCCGGATAACGTGAACGGTCAGGGGTTGCAGGTTAACCCGCGTTTCCTGCAAGCGGTGAATCAGCTCAGTCAGTTATCGGATGTGCTGTTTGCGGACGGCAGTCAGGGACTGCGGTTTGAACTGCGGGCGCGCGCGGCGCGGGATGTGGTGGAAACCGACCTGACGATAGACGGGCAGAAATTGCGTTACTTCAACCAGATGGAAAGCTGGCAGCGTTTTCGCTGGCCGGGAGAGACGTATAAACCGGGGGTGATGCTGACCTGGACCAGTGTCAATGCCGGGGCGCGGCTGTTCGGTGATTATCCGGGAACCTGGGGGCTCATTCGCTGGCTGGCGCGGGCGAAAGCAGAAAAGTGGGATGAAAGCCGTTACCGGCTGACCTTCACTATGCCGGACGGTTTACCGGTGACCTGGATATTACGCACGGAAATGGGCAGCGGGCCGCTGGCGTTGCTGAAACTGCGGGGATTTACCCTGCCGAAAGAGATTTTTGACACGACACCGGGTAATAACCCGGTCATCTCACCGGTCGATGACGATGACCTGACGGAGGGATCATGTTGCAACGATTGATAACAACCTGTCTGGGTGAGCGTGATGTGTTGGCCCTCGCCCGAGAGCAGACCGAACGGTGGACGACGTGGTTGTTGCCCATTAGCGCGGAGGCGCCGACTTGACGGGGGATTCTCCCCGCTGGGATTTGGCGATGAGGAAAGGCTGTGGCCGAAAGGGGACAGCGCGTTCAGTGGTTATCAGCTGCTGCTGGAGTATTTTACCTTCCGTGAGAAATTCATGTTTGTCGCGTTGTGTGGGCTGGAACAGTGCACTGCCGTACAGGCAGCTTAGAAAAGTACAGTGATGTGAATGTTGTCGCTATCCACGTGCACTGCCGTACAGGCAGCTTAGAAATGAAGATAGTGGTGCCAGGCGGGAGTGGACGACCCGCATTTGGGAA
>NZ_JAJAFZ010000181.1:0-1283 GCF_025384895.1 Photorhabdus kayaii | reverse complement strand
AGCTGGCCGTATTCATTGTAATCGTAAGCGGTGATGTCCCCGGTGGGTGACAGCCAGCCGGTCAGCTCGCCGTAAGGGCTGTACTCATACGCCGTGGTCCGGCCCAGCGGGTCGGTTTCGGCGACTTTGTGACTGAAATCCCATTCGGTCCGGGTTTCATGGCCGAGCGGGTCGACCTGGCGGGTCACTAAGCCGTCGGCGTTATAGTGGTAGCGGGTACAGCCGCCTTCGGCATCGAAATAGGTGGTGATGTTATGGTCGTCATCGTATGCAAAACGGTCCTGCCAGTATCCCTGCGGGGTGGTGGTGGCCGTCACCCGGCCCGCGTTATCGTAGTGCACGGTGACATCGGTTTTATCGGTGTCATGCCAGCGGGTCATGTTCCCCTGCGGCGTGTATTCGTGCCACAGGTGGTGAAACTGAAAGGTGTCACATTCCGCCAGATACCCTGGGTTATCATAGCGGCAGGTCACCAGCCGCTGGCGCTGTGCCGCGTGCAGCCAGTCAATGGCCGTGAGCTGCTGGTGTTCGTAGTGCAGCGCCAGGGTCGTGGTGTCGGCATGGACCAGGCGGGTCAGGCGGTGGTGTTCATCGTAATGAAAGACGGTCTGGTTGCCGTTGCGGTCCTCTATCAGGGACAGGCGGCGTTTATCCCCCTGGACCTCGGCAAAGCTCAGTATCTGCTGGGCGCGGCGGTTAAACAGGCGCAGCTCGCCGTCGCGTTGCCCGTACAGCAGGTAATGGCCGGCATGCAGGTTGACCGAGAAGACGTTTTCCGCCGGGGTATGGAAGGTGTAAATCACCCCTTCGCCGTCGGTGAAATGAGTCTCCTCGCCGTCGCGGCGCAGGTGCTGCGACCAGTCATCGGCCCATTTGGGGCCGAACAGCCCGGCCAGGGCGGCGGTGGAGCGGTAAGTCCGGTTCAGGGTCAGCGGCAGCACCCCCGGCAGGGCCAGCACCGGCCAGACCTGTAGGAAGTCGCCGGTCGCCACGTCTACCGGCTCGCCGGCTTTGCTACAGAGCTGACTGTTACAGCCGGTTTTTTTCACCGACGGGGCGGGGGGCGATTCATGGGGGCGGTTTTTGTTCCCTCTGGGCAGGGGGAGGAGGCCGGCCAGCACCACGGCCCAGTGTAAGGCCCGGTCGCTGCTGACCATGATGTCATAGACGCCTTCGGTCTCCTGGGTGAGGGCAATGGACGCCGCGCCGCTGTTGATATTGGCATCGCAGGTGGTGCGGTGGCCCAGCCGGGCAATCGGTTTGCCGTTGGCAAACACCGTTTT
>NZ_JAJAFZ010000180.1:0-1283 GCF_025384895.1 Photorhabdus kayaii | reverse complement strand
AGCTGGCCGTATTCATTGTAATCGTAAGCGGTGACGTCCCCGGTGGGTGACAGCCAGCCGGTCAGCTCGCCGTAAGGGCTGTACTCATAAGCCGTGGCGCGGCCTAGCGGGTCGGTTTCGGCGACTTTGTGACTGAAATCCCATTCGGTCCGGGTTTCATGGCCGAGCGGGTCGACCTGGCGGGTCACCAGGCCGTCGGCGTTATAGTGGTAGCGGGTACAGCCGCCTTCGGCATCGAAATAGGTGGTGATGTTATGGTCGTCATCGTATGCAAAACGGTCCTGCCAGTACCCCTGCGGGGTGGTGGTAGCCGTCACCCGGCCCGCTTTGTCATAGTGCACGGTGACATCGGTTTTATCGGTGTCATGCCAGCGGGTCATGTTCCCCTGCGGCGTGTATTCATGCCACAGGTGGTGAAACTGAAAGGTGTCACATTCCGCCAGATACCCGGGATTATCATAGCGGCAGGTCACCAGCCGCTGGCGCTGTGCGGCGTGCAGCCAGTCAATGGCCGTGAGCTGCTGGTGTTCGTAGTGCAGCGCCAGGGTCGTGGTGTCGGCATGGACCAGGCGGGTCAGGCGGTGGTGTTCATCGTAATGAAAGACGGTCTGGTTGCCGTTGCGGTCCTCTATCAGGGACAGGCGGCGTTTATCCCCCTGCACCTCGGTAAAACTCAGTATCTGCTGAGTACGGCGGTTAAACAGGCGCAGTTCGCCGCTCAGTTGCCCGTACAGCAGGTAATGCCCGGCATGGAGGTTGACTGAGAAGACGTTTTCCGCCGGGGTATGGAAAGTGTAAATCACCCCCTCGCCGTCGGTGAAATGAGTCTCCTCGCCGTCGCGGCGCAGGTGCTGCGACCAGTCGTCGGCCCATTTGGGGCCGAACAGCCCGGCCAGGGCGGCGGTGGAGCGGTAAGTCCGGTTCAGGGTCAGCGGCAATACCCCCGGCAGGGCCAGCACCGGCCAGACCTGTAGGAAGTCGCCGGTCGCCACGTCTACCGGCTCGCCGGCTTTGCTACAGAGCTGACTGTTACAGCCGGTTTTTTTCACCGACGGGGCGGGGGGCGATTCATGGGGGCGGTTTTTGTTCCCTCTGGGCAGGGGGAGGAGGCCGGCCAGCACCACGGCCCAGTGTAAGGCCCGGTCGCTGCTGACCATGATGTCATAGACGCCTTCGGTCTCCTGGGTGAGGGCAATGGACGCCGCGCCGCTGTTGATATTGGCATCGCAGGTGGTGCGGTGGCCCAGCCGGGCAATCGGTTTGCCGTTGGCAAACACCGTTTT
>NZ_JAJAFZ010000018.1:0-70222 GCF_025384895.1 Photorhabdus kayaii | reverse complement strand
TAGCAATTTTTAAAATCCTATCAGGAAATTCTTTATTTCTTTCATATTTATCGAGAATTTTAGGAGAAATATCACTTACTTAAGTTTCAAAACTTTACCTATTGCCATCGAGGAAATTTGACCGAAACTATTCACAACAACGACATATTCTCTAATATAGTATTTATTCTCGACCTTTTCCAATATTAGCTGAATAATTTATTGTCCAACAATATTTACATCTAAATTTAACTTTCCATTCAATAGAATCAATAATTACTAATTTCGTTTTTTTATTTTTGACATCATACGAGTTCAATCCAATAATTATTCCATTATATATGATTACGATCATTGGTATTGCTTATTTTGCCAAAAATATACCCACCAACACTTTATGCAGATATTTCATCACCAGAAACTATATCAAGTACCTTTACTGTACATGTCATTATGCACACAAAGTATCTCAATCACACTCGGATAAAAGCATCGTTACGTCTATGTTTATCCTGATATTGTTTTGATATAGTTCATTAAGCATCCCAATGCGAAAACGCACCATTTCTTCACCAACCGCAATAACATCCCCCCTTCGGTAAGGTTTCTCTTCAATCATTCGATCAATAATTTTTCTCATCGCAATCGCATGATCTTCATCCTCTTCAACATGGATTCTAAAGAAATGTAATGCATCATTAGGTGCCTTTATTAATTGCAAGGCATCTAAAATTGGGCCATAAACCAAAGGTACGATCGCTTCAGCACCTAAACACAGTGCCGCAAGCCCTCTTAGAGAATCATCACTGCGGCAGTGGCGAAACATGGCATCAATCAGTTGTTGAGTACTGTTAAGAATCGGGTCACTTTTAGGAACAGCGTTAATAGCCGCCATCGCTTTTTTATATAACTCTGCATGAGATATCTTTGCTGCATCGGTTCCTGTTAGCTCTTCCAACAGATTATGAGAAAGCAGAATAAAATCTTTTTGATCTGCTAAACCTCCCATCAATGAACACAAATAACGGGTGAAATATTGTGAATAGTAATGGTGCTGGATCATAAACTTTCTTAATAAATTCTGGTCCGCCTGACCAGAGCGGCAAGCGACCAAAAATACATTCGAATTGAGTTCCTCCAATAACACCTTAGAGAAAACGTCTTCCCATAGTGGAGATAAAAAGTAACCGGTTTCTTCTTTAAGCTCGTTTTGAGTATTGATAGTGAGTTCCATAATAAACCCTTTTAGTAACATTCAACCGATGGAATAGATGATATACCCGTCATCTTTCAAATTGCCTCTTTGTTGGCTGCACTCACTCACCCCAGTCACATGGTTATCTATGCTCCCGGGGATTCGCTCCCTTGCCGTCGCGATGCATCTTGAAATCCATTGGGTATATACAAGCTTCTCAAGCCAAAAATATTAGTTCTATGTTTATGCAACCCTATCAATCTATTAACAGAGATTGATCTGTAAAGCCGTAGGTAAGTTAATGACCCAACTCAATTCTACTGTGCTTCCATTATGTACTGTATTCAAAGGGATAAACGCAGCAATAAGACAAGCAGTCAGGACAAGTGAAATTTTATTTACACTCGATCCTATGTCTATTTTGGTTTTCATGGCCATTTGAATTTTCAGCCTTGAATCTGTGTGGCTTTCCGCTATATAGCAGCTAAAGCAAGATAAATTCTATTTCATACTACAGATTCGCTAATAGTGGATAAATAGACCTACAATCACTTCTGAAGTGACTTTCTTGTCACCAATCGCAACCTAAAAAAACCCAGGAGGCCCAAGTGAATAATTTGAGTGGATTCATAATCTTCATTCATGTCGCCGAAGCTCGTAGCTTCGCAACCGCAGCCAGGCAACTCGGACTCTCTCCTTCGTCCGTTAGCAAAAGCATATCCCGATTAGAAGAAAAATTAGGTGTACGTCTGCTCCAGCGCAGCACTCGTAGTGTCAGTTTGACGGCTGAAGGCACACTGTTCCTTGAGCGCTGCAAACGCATCTTGGACGAGATTTCCACTGCGGAAAATGAGCTATTAAGCTCTATCTCTGCCCCTCAAGGCCGCCTGCGAGTGAGTTTGCCATTGCTCAGTAACCTGATGTTACCCGTATTATCTGCTTTTGCGACTTGTTACCCACAGATAGAACTGGAGCTGGATTTTAGTGATCGATTAGTTGATGTTATCGATGAAGGCTTCGACGCCGTGGTTCGCACTGGAGAACTCAACGATTCACGACTGATGAATAAACGTATAGGGTCCAGCCATTTCGTCTATGTTGGTGCTCCAAGCTACTTTGCTCAACATGGTAAGCCATCACACCCCGGAGAGTTACTACACCACGCCTGCTTGATACATCGTTTTCCCACTACCGGCCTTTTAGAGAAATGGCCGCTGTGCTTAGGAAGATCCGAAATAGACATACATCTTCAAGCAAAGATAACCAGCAATCATGTCGAAACACTGCTACACATGGCGATTCAAGGCCACGGCATAGCCTGTTTGCCTGATTTTACCGTTAAACAAGCATTAGCTAACGGTACATTGTTAACAATCTTGGATAAGTGGGCGGGTACTTCAAGCACCTTCCGTGTTCTCTGGCCATCTAACCGTTGGGTATTACCTAAAGTCAGAGCTTTTGTCGATTTCATGGCAGATAATTTATTCCCAAAAGAGAAATAAAATATTTATCAACAAATTGATTATATTAGGTAATTAAATATAAATGACATAATTAATCTCTTAACTTTATTCTGTAATTCTGACACCTCATTTATCCATGACTCAATCTTCTCTAGTAATGACAAATTTAGCCATAAAAAACTGCACCTCAATGCTGGATTAAGTGTCCAACTTGTGAGGTACAGTTCATTATCTCAATTAATCCTGAGAAATTTTTGCCCAGGTATCACGCAGGCCAACGGTACGGTTAAATACCAAATTTTCTGCACTGGAATGACAACTATCAGCACAGAAATAACCTTCACGCTCAAACTGATAAGTTTGTTCTGATTTAGCATCAGCTAAACTTGGCTCAACAAAGCCCTGACGGATCACCAGTGACTCTGGATTAATTGTCGCCAGAAAATCATCCTCCGCACCGGGATTCGGTACGCAGAACAGACGATCATACAGACGGAATTCAGCAGCAACCGCATGAACCGCACTGACCCAATGAATGACACCTTTCACTTTCCTACCATCCGCTGGATCTTTATTCAACGTTTGATCATCGTAGCTGCAATAGATTGTCGTGATATTATCATCAGCATCTTTCTCAACGCGCTCCGCTTTAATGATATAAGCGTTACGCAGACGAACTTCTTTACCCAATACCAGACGCTTATATTGACGGTTCGCTTCTTCACGAAAATCTGCTCGGTCAATATAGATCTCACGACTAAATGGCACTTCACGGCTACCCATCTCCGGTTTGTTCGGATGATTAGGCATACTCAAAATCTGCTCCCCTTCTGGCATGTTTTCGATCACTAATCTAACCGGATCAAGAACAGCCATTGCGCGAGGAGCATTTTCGTTCAGATCATCACGGATACAAGATTCCAATGCTGCCATTTCCACATTATTATCCTGCTTGGTGACACCAATACGACGACAGAATTCACGAATAGACGCGGCAGTATAACCACGACGACGCAAGCCTGAGATCGTTGGCATGCGGGGGTCATCCCAACCTTCAACAATCTTATCTGCCACCAGCAGATTCAGCTTACGCTTAGACATAACCGTATATTCAAGGTTCAAGCGCGAGAATTCATATTGGCGTGGACGACAATCAATGGTGATGTTTTCCAGCACCCAGTCGTACAGGCGGCGGTTATCCTGAAACTCCAGCGTACACAGCGAATGTGTAATACCTTCAAGCGCATCAGAAATACAGTGAGTAAAATCGTACATTGGGTAGATGCACCATTTGTTACCACACTGATGATGTTCTGCAAATTTAATCCGGTACAAAACCGGATCACGCATCACAATAAAAGGGGATGCCATATCAATTTTAGCACGCAGACAAGCTTTACCTTCGTCAAATTCACCGGCACGCATTTTTTCGAACAACACCAAGTTTTCTTCAATATTGCGGTCACGATATGGGCTATTTTTACCCGGTTCTTTTAACGTGCCACGATATTCACGGATCTCTTCCGGGCTCAATTCATCAACATAAGCCAGACCTTTGTTGATCAATTCAATAGCATACTGATACAGCGTATCGAAATAATTAGAAGAGTAGCGAATATCGCCACTCCACTCAAAACCTAACCACTGAACATCATTTTTAATAGAATCGACGTATTCAACATCTTCCTTAACTGGGTTGGTATCATCAAAACGCAGATTACACTGCCCCTGATAGTCCTTTGCAACACCGAAGTTCAAACAGATAGATTTTGCATGACCAATATGCAGATAACCATTGGGTTCAGGCGGGAAACGAGTATGTACCGATGTATGTTTACCAGTTGCCAAATCTTCGTCAATTATCTGACGAATAAAGTTTGTCGGGCGGGCGTCTGCCTCACTCATTGTTTTATACCTCAATAATGCCAAAAACGCGTCACGTAACCGCATATAATCCAACAAGCAGTGCCGAGAAACAACCGTTTGTTCGTGTAAAATGGCGATTCAGTACAAAATTGGAGCGAAAAGACACTCAACAGTAGCACATGTCAACAATACAGCTCGCTTTATTATATACCCGTCATCTTTCAAGTTGCCTCTTTGTTGGCTGCACTCACTCACCCCGGTCACATAGTTATCTATGCTCCCGGGGATTCGCTCCCTTGCCGCCGCGATGCATCTTGAAATCCATAGGGTATAATTATCCGTGAAAACAAAGGAGGATTGAATAAGTTATGATAATGAAATAACCAGTGAAACAGTTTTTAACCTATATTTCATTCAATCATAACAGATATTACTGAATAACAATCATCCAATTTTAAAGAATAAATAATTGGCACTATATCCTATGGATTTCAATATACGAAAAAAACCTATTCACTATTAATCAGCAGTTACAATATATAAGCTCTTTAATTTCAAAAGCATGTTTTGAAGATAGTATGGGCAAAGCTTGGGAAGAAGTTTCAATAAGTTATATGGCAAACAAAAACCCCGTTTCTGAGTGTCTATCATAACACTTCAACTATTCACCAAATCAATGGGCACATACAAACGCCCATTTACAAAATTCCTGGCAACATCTTCCCGTAATTAAATCATTAAGTTAATTCAGTTAAAAATTTGAACCCGTTTACTACAGATGACTCAATTTATGCAATTTTAAACAATATCGCTACAGTGATCACAATTACTCACTTATGTGTAGCTTTTTATTATTTTTCGACTAAAAATAAGTTGTATTGCTGTTGTTAATAGCGAGCTATTTTTTCAATAAAACTTCCTACAACTAAGGTAAGCATTATGGGTATATTCAATTACTTGCAGCGATTGGGAAAAGCATTAATGCTTCCCATTGCCACGCTTCCCGTAGCGGCGCTTTTGCTACGTTTCGGTCAACCCGACGTATTTAATATTCCTTTCATCGCCAGCGCTGGCGGTGGTATCTTTGAAAACCTCCCTCTGTTATTTGCATTAGGTATCGCAATAGGCTTAGCAAAAGATAATGCTGGCGCTGCCGCGCTGGCAGGTGTCGTCGGTTTTTTAGTACTCACTAAAGCCACGTCAGTCATAGACTCGACTATCAATATGTCTTTTTTCGCAGGTATTATCGCAGGTATTGTTGCCGGTCATTGTTATAACCGTTTTTCAAATACACGTCTGCCAGAGTTTCTTGCTTTCTTCGCCGGTAAGCGATTAGTCCCTATCATGACCGGCATTATTTGTCTGTTCATTGCATGGATATGTGGCTATGTATGGCCATATGTCCAGCACGGTATTGATACTTTCAGCCTTTTAGTATCAAAGAGCGGCATGGCCGGATGGTTTACTTATGGTGTGCTTAACCGCTCTCTCATTCCATTTGGTTTGCACTATATCCTGCATTCTGTTTTCTGGTTTAGTCTGGGTGACTGTCTGAAAATTACTTATGACTTAGCCAGTTCTGTACATAATATCTGCCTGGCTCCGGATGTTGTCCGTTCTCTGACCGTCGGCGCAGCAGTTCCAGGTATTGATGGCTCTACCATTACCCAAATAGCCACCGATATGAGCCGCGGCGACTTGAACCGTTTCTTCGCCGGTGATCCACATGCCGGAATCTATATGGCCTGGGCTTATCCCATCTTTATGGGCGGTTTGCCCGGTGCTGCGCTGGCAATGTATCTTGCAGCACCAAAGGAACGTCGTCCTCAGATCGGCGGGATGCTATTATCCGTCGCTTTGACAACATTCTTAACCGGTATAACTGAACCAATAGAATTCTCATTCCTATTCTTGGCTCCAGCTTTATATGTTCTACATGCAATATTGGCTGGTGTTAGCATGATTATCGTCAATTCATTGGGTATTCTGCATGGCTTTGGATTCTCTGCCGGATTAATTGACCTTGTATTGAGCTGGGGTCTGGCAACCAAGCCGTGGTTGTTAATCCCATTAATCGCCTTGTTCTTTGTGCTGTATTTTGTTTGCTTCACCCTCATGATTCGTATTTTCAACTTACGTACACCAGGCCGCGAAATTGGAGAAACAACCCAAGCGACTTCCGCCTCCCAAGACAACGAAACAATTCAACATTACATTACCGCTCTTGGTGGTGCACAAAATATTCATACCGTAGATGCCTGTATTACCCGTCTTCGCTTGACCGTTGAAGACAACACACAATTGGATGAACACCGGTTAAAACAATTAGGTGCAAAAGGCGTCCTGAAAATAGGTAAACAGAGTGTTCAAGTGGTATTGGGACCCCAGGCAGAAAATATTGCCGGGCAGATACGTACTCAGCTACCCTCAGATAGACCAGACAAAAGGTCACCAAATAAAAGATCGTAGTTAAAAACACCTCGAACTTAAAAGGGAACTCATCTCTCGTTCCCTTTTATTTTTCTTGCAAAAATAAGATGACTTAATAAGTGACAAAAACAGTAAAATCCATCATTTATCCTATTAATTTTCTGGCTATTTTTCGCATCTTATTTTAAGATGAAAAATATCTTTGAAGTACAGCATATCTCTGCTTATAAAAATGATTTAATATTCACGCGATAAAAAGATTAGTTAATCAACTAATTTATCCAACTGCTATAATTTCTTGTTTTAAGAGGCAATTATGAGGCTGATCCCCCTAACGAATGCAAGTGACGTTGGTAAATGGTCCGCACACTATATCGTTAGCAAAATCAATGCATTTAACCCCACCGCCGAGCACCCTTTTATTTTGGGGTTGCCAACCGGCAGTACACCACTGGCAACTTATAACGAATTAATTGCTCTGCATAAAGCAGGGAAAGTCAGCTTTAGACATGTCGTGACATTCAATATGGATGAATATGTCGGTATCGCCGAAAATCATCCACAAAGCTATCACCATTTTATGCACCAAAATTTCCTTGATCATATTGATATTCCAAAGGAAAATATCAACCTGCTCAATGGTAATGCTTCTGATGTCGAAACAGAATGTCAACGTTATGAAGACAAAATTAAATCTTACGGTCAGATTCATCTATTTATGGGGGGAGTCGGTAATGACGGTCATATTGCTTTCAATGAACCCGCATCATCCCTGACTTCCCGTACACGCATTAAAACACTTACCGTAGAAACCCGCACGGCTAACTCCCGCTTCTTCGATAATGATATTAATCAGGTGCCTAAATATGCCCTGACCGTAGGTGTAGGCACGTTAATGGATGCAGAAGAAATTATGATCCTTGCAACGGGTCTAAATAAGGCCCAAGCCATTCAGGCGGCAATTGAAGGCAATGTTAACCATATGTGGACAATAAGCTGTCTGCAAATGCATCCTAAATCCATCATTGTCTGTGACGAACCGGCAACAATGGAATTGAAGGTAAAAACAGTCAAATACTTCCATCAACTGGAAGCAGATATTATCAACGA
This sequence comes from Photorhabdus kayaii, assembly GCF_025384895.1. NCBI lineage: Bacteria > Pseudomonadati > Pseudomonadota > Gammaproteobacteria > Enterobacterales > Morganellaceae > Photorhabdus > Photorhabdus kayaii. The sequence continues at coordinate 62,179 of NZ_JAJAFZ010000018.1, read as the reverse complement.
ATTCGCCAGCAAAAAATAAGAATCTACGCAGCCTGATGCCTCTCTCAGGCTGATTACCGTCATTATCTTCAATCATCATCTCCCGATCCCATAGGAGGCTAAGATGTATGCTTTAACCAACTGCATTATATATACCGGTCACAACAGACTAGATGAGCATGCCGTTATAATTGCAGACGACTTAATCAACAGTGTTTGCTCAATACAAAATTTACCAAAAGATATTGTCACACGCGATATGAATGGTGCAATACTTTGCCCCGGCTTTATTGATTTGCAAGTTAATGGTTGTGGTGGTGTTCAGTTCAACGATCAGTTGGAAAACATTTCAGAAAAAACACTGGATATCATGCAAAGAACCAATGAACGCTCTGGCTGCACCAGCTATTTGCCAACTCTGATTACCAGCACAGACGAATTGATGATAGCCTCTGTTGAGGTAATGCGCACCTATCTTAAACATAATCAGCATCAGGCCTTAGGTTTGCATCTGGAAGGACCTTATCTCAATCCAGCAAAGAAAGGCACTCATAATCCAGAGCTTATCCGTAAGCCTACATCTGAAATGATAAATTTCCTGTGCGATAACGCTGATGTCATCACTAAGTTGACCCTCGCACCGGAAATGGTTGAGCAAAAATATATTCAGCAGTTGGTAGAAGCCGGTATTGTTGTTTCTGCCGGTCATTCAAATGCCAGTTATGAAGAGGCCCGACAGGGATTCCAAAACGGAATTACTATCTCAACCCACCTTTATAATGCCATGCCTGCTATTTCGGGACGCCAACCCGGCTTGATTGGCGCTATCTTTGATACACCTGAAATCTATGCTGGAATCATCGCTGATGGTTTGCACGTTTCATGGCCAAATATTCGTAATACTAAACGTTTGAAAAATGATAAATTAATTTTGGTAACGGATGCGACGGTCCCAGCAGGACTTGATCCTGCCATCAGTAAAATGGAACATTTCACCTTTGCAGGTAAGGTCATATACTATCGCAACGGATTATGTGTTGACCAAAACGGCGTTCTAAGTGGCTCCTCTCTCACTATGATAGATGCCGTTAAAAATAGCGTTGAACATGTTGGTATTGCACTGGATGAAGCACTGAGGATGGCAACTCTTTACCCTGCCCGCGCAATTGGTGTTGATAAATATCTTGGCACTGTTGAAACCGGGAAAATCGCTAACCTCATTGTTTTCAGTCACGACTTTGAAATTCGCAAGACCATCGTTAACGGAAAAGAAACTGAACTTTGACGGACTAAATAGCTGATGAGTTATAACAACACACAAAAACAAATTGGTAATATTGACCTTGTAAAGCAACTTAACGGAGCCGTGGTATATCGGCTGATTGATCAACAAGGGCCAATCTCTCGCATTCAAATTGCTGAACAAAGTCAACTTGCGCCAGCTAGTGTGACTAAAATTACTCGTCAGTTACTTGAACGCGGCTTGATTAAAGAAGTCGATCAACAAGCCTCTACCGGAGGCCGCCGCGCCATTTCCATCGTTACAGAAAATCGCCACTTCCATACTGTTGGTGTCCGCCTTGGCCGCCATGATGCTACTCTTGCTCTTTATGATATGAGTGGCAAGGCATTGGTTGAAGAACATTATCCACTGCCTGAAGCGACTCAGCAAAAAGTTGAAAACCAGCTCATCAACGCAATAGAAAATTTTATCCAGCAAAATCAACACAGAATCTGCGAACTGATCGCCATTTCAGTTATCCTGCCCGGATTAGTTGACCCAGATACCGGCATCGTCCGTTATATGCCTCATATCAAAGTAACCAACTGGACTCTGGTCGATAACCTGAAAAAACATTTCAACATTAGCTGTTTTGTTGGTCATGATATCCGCAGCTTGGCATTGGCTGAACACTATTTCGGCGCCACCCGTGATTGTGAAGACTCAATACTGGTACGTATCCATCGGGGTACCGGTGCCGGGGTGATTATCAATAGCCAGATACTTCTCAATAATAGAGGAAACTTAGGTGAAATTGGTCATATTCAAATTGATCCACTCGGTGAACGCTGTCACTGTGGCAATTTTGGCTGCCTGGAAACTATCGCCGCTAACTCAGCGATAGAAGCGCGAGTTCAACATCAATTAAAGCAAGGTTTTCCAAGCCAGCTAACATTGAATAACTGCAATATCAGAGCTATCTGCCAAGCCGCTAATCAAAATGATCCATTAGCATCTGAAGTAATAAAAAGTGTCGGCCATTACCTCGGCAAAACTATCTCTATCGCGATTAATTTATTTAATCCACAGAAAGTTGTTCTGGCGGGAGAAATTACTGAAGCTCAGAAAGTACTCTTACCCGCTATTCAAAGTTGTATCAACTCTCAGGTCCTGAAAGAATTTCGTCAAGATCTGCCGATCGTTATTTCTGAATTAGTCCACTGTTCTGCTATTGGCGCCTTCGCTCTGACTAAACGTGCTATGCTTAATGGCGTTCTGTTACAACACTTACTCGAAGGGTAATGTTATTTTTTGTTGATTTTGCCATCAAAATGCTTATATGCCAAACAAACAAGCGACTTTAAACAGATTTCGAGAAAAAAGCAGTTGACGCATTTAGCTGATATACGCATAATGCGCCCCGCAACGCCGATGAAGGTAATGCAAAAAAGATGGCTACGTAGCTCAGCTGGTTAGAGCACAGCACTCATAATGCTGGGGTCACAGGTTCGATTCCCGTCGTAGCCACCATCTTTTGCGGGAGTGGCGAAATTGGTAGACGCACCAGATTTAGGTTCTGGCGCCGCAAGGTGTGCGAGTTCAAGTCTCGCCTCCCGCACCATTCATTCATCGAGTTGTCGTTACTCAGATGGGGTATCGCCAAGCGGTAAGGCACCAGGTTTTGATCCTGGCATACCCAGGTTCGAATCCTGGTACCCCAGCCATAATTCTGATAGCACAATTCTGACAACATGTTGCACAGTGACCACTTTCAGTTGGGGTATCGCCAAGCGGTAAGGCACCAGGTTTTGATCCTGGCATACCCAGGTTCGAATCCTGGTACCCCAGCCATTGACTGGATGTCGTTCACTGGTGTTTTTTAATAAATTTTCTCACATCAAAAAAGGCTACGTAGCTCAGCTGGTTAGAGCACAGCACTCATAATGCTGGGGTCACAGGTTCGATTCCCGTCGTAGCCACCATTTATTGGGGTATCGCCAAGCGGTAAGGCACCGGATTCTGATTCCGGCATTCCCAGGTTCGAATCCTGGTACCCCAGCCATATTTATCAATGTGTTACGTAAAGTAACAGATTGAAAAAATATACAGAAAGAATAGAAAAAGAATATACAGGTAGAATATATTTTGATGTAGAAGGCCGCCAAGAGGTGGTTTTTTTGCTTTCCAGCCCCCTATCTTTTCTTGCTTGCTTGTTAATTGCTGCATATAAAAAAGCAAACCGTCCACGCCATAATATAAACTTACGACGTGCTTGTAATCTTCACTACCAGTTCTATACCCTATGGATTTCAAGATGGATCGCGACGGCAAGGGAGTGAATCCCCGGGAGCATAGGTAACTATGTGACCGGGGTGAGCGAGTGCAGCCAACAAAGAGGCAACTTGAAAGATGACGGGTATATACGCTACAATCCCAACGCATACTTAAGCACCGCTTTTTTTATTACGCTAGCCCGTTGAGCTGCCATCAGCGCCAGATTACGAGCAACTTTCAGCCCTGGTAATTCATTACTGAACACGGTGTAAAATAGATCCATTCCAGCTTGCATCATTAGGTTATCCGGCATTCTACGGCGCTGATAACGCTTCAATACTTCCAATGAATCCCACTGTTCTGTTAATTCTCTCGCTTTCACCAAAACATCAAGCAGAGTATTCACATCCCGATAACCAAGATTTACTCCTTGCCCGGCCAGTGGATTAATGGTATGAGCTGCATCCCCCAACAATACTAATCCTTCACGCACATAACGGTTAGCATGATGACGAGTCAAAGGAAATGAACCAGCGGCAACGGGAGTCACTTTACCTAACCGTACAGGAAATGCCTGGAAAATCTCCTGTTCAAGTTGAGCCATTGACATTGTCTGTAATTGTCGTATACGTGCCGGTTTGTCATACCACACCAGCGAAGCCCATTGATCAAACAGTGGAAGAAACGCTCTCGGGCCAGAAGGAAAAAACTGCTGCCAAGTCATATCCTGCTGTGGCTGTTCTGTTTTTACCGTGATCAACATACAAGACTGTCTGTACTGCCAGCCACGACTGCCAATTCCTGCCATTTGCCGAACCTGAGAACGAGCACCATCAGCCCCAACAATCAAACGTGCAAACATTTTCATTCCATCAACCAGAGTCACTAACCACCCTACTTTCTGCCACTGCATTGATTGCAATACTGCCGGGCATAGCAAAGTCAAATTGGGATATTTTTCAAACTGCTGCCACAGAGCCAGTTGCAAGATACGGTTTTCAACCATATAGCCCAACTCAGGCAGCCCTAAACTTTGTGCATCAAACACCAAATTAGAATCATTCTGTTCCCAGGTCTCTAATCTACGATACGGCGCACTGCGCATCTGTAATACCGCATCCCATGCGCCAAGTTGTTTGAACAAATCGACAGAAGCACAACTGATTGCTGATACGCGTACATCTGGCTGACTCTGTGTATCATAAGATTGTGGTGGTTGATGATCCAATAAAGCGACTTTCCAACCTTCCTGTGCCAACCCCAATGCTGTTGCAGCGCCGATCATGCCAGCACCGACCACCACTACATCAAAAATCTGTTGTGAATTATTCATATCAGCCATGCTATTAACCCATTGATTAGTACAGTGTACCGAATTTTTAATTCTCCGGTAGAGAATATCCTGTTTAACAGTCTGGTCACTGCTCCTGCAAATGACTACAATATCCGACAACTTTATGCCTAATACACAATTGCTTTTGCCGTGTAATAACACTTTTCAGCGCGGTAGAAAGCTCGGATGCACAAGAAAATGTCGACGATAAAAAAACTGTATATTAAAACTTGGGGCTGTCAGATGAATGAATATGATTCATCTAAAATGGCCGACCTGCTGGAAAGTACTCACGGTTATCAGTTAACCGATGTCGCCGAAGAAGCAGACATTTTGCTATTGAATACCTGTTCAATCCGCGAAAAAGCACAGGAAAAGGTTTTCCATCAATTAGGCCGCTGGAAAAACCTAAAAGATACTAATCCTGATATCATCATTGGAGTCGGTGGCTGTGTAGCCTCTCAGGAAGGAGATTTCATCCGTCAGCGCGCTCAATGTGTGGATATCATTTTCGGGCCGCAAACATTGCACCGTTTACCTGAAATGATCAACCAGGTGAAAGGCACCCGCAGCCCGGTTGTTGATATCAGCTTCCCGGAAATCGAGAAATTTGACCGTCTACCTGAGCCGCGTGCTGAAGGTCCGTCTGCATTCGTTTCTATTATGGAAGGCTGCAACAAATACTGTACTTTCTGTGTCGTACCTTATACTCGCGGAGAAGAAGTTAGCCGCCCATGTGATGATATTCTGTTTGAAATCGCTCAACTTGCCGCTCAAGGCGTACGTGAAGTCAACCTTCTCGGTCAAAACGTGAATGCTTATCGTGGTGCCACTTATGATGGTGATATCTGCTCTTTCGCTGAGTTAATTCGTTTGGTAGCGGCTATAGATGGTATTGACCGTATTCGCTTTACGACTAGCCACCCAATTGAGTTTACAGACGATATTATCGCTGTTTACGAAGATACACCGGAATTGGTTAGCTTCCTACATCTACCGGTGCAAAGTGGCTCGGACCGTATTCTAACGTTGATGAAACGTGCCCACACAGCCCTTGAGTATAAAAGCATTATCCGCAAACTGCGTAAAGCACGTCCTGATATCTTGATAAGCTCTGACTTCATTATCGGATTCCCAGGTGAAACCCAAGATGACTTCGAGAAAACCATGAAACTGATCGCTGATGTCAATTTCGATATGAGCTACAGCTTCATCTATTCTGCTCGTCCGGGAACGCCGGCAGCCGATCTGCCTGATGACGTCAGCGAAGAAGAGAAGAAACAGCGACTTTACCTGTTACAACAACGTATCAACCAACAAGCTATGAGCTACAGCCGTGCTATGTTGGGCAGTGTACAACGTATTCTGGTTGAAGGAACTTCCCGTAAGAATGTGATGGAACTTTCTGGCCGTACCGAAAACAATCGGGTTGTCAACTTTGAAGGCCAGCCTGATATGATTGGCAAATTCGTTGATGTTGAAATTGTTGATGTCTACGCCAACTCACTACGCGGTAAAGTTATCCGTACCGAAGATCAAATGGATCTTCGTACACACGAATCACCTGAGTCCGTTATAGCCCGTACCCGTAAAGAAGATGAAATCGGGGTCGGCACTTATCAGCCATAAATATAGAGATAATCAGTGATTCAACAAATTCATTCACAAATAGCAACTCAGGAAATTTTCCTCGAACCCGCCGACAATCAGCGCCTAATGAGCCTGTGTGGTCCGTTTGACGACAATTTGAAACAGCTTGAACGTCGGCTAGGTATTGAAATTAACCGTCGTGATAACCGTTTTAAACTGATGGGCAAACCGCTGTACGTTAGCGCAGCCACCAATATCCTACGGCATTTATATGCGGAAACTTCCCCTGTCCGTGGTGTGATCCCAGATATCAAGCCAGAACAGATTCATCTGGCAATTACCGAGAGCCGGGTTCTGGAGCAAACTGCCGAGAGCATACCCGAATACGGTAAATCCGTTAATATTCGCACCAAACGCGGCATGGTGAAACCACGTACGCCCAATCAGGCACAGTATATTGCCAATATTCTTAGCCACGATATTACGTTCGGGATTGGCCCCGCAGGCACAGGAAAAACTTACCTGGCCGTTGCAGCTGCGGTTGATGCACTGGAACGACAAGAGATTCGCCGTATCCTGCTAACCCGTCCGGCCGTCGAAGCAGGCGAAAAATTGGGTTTCCTACCGGGTGACCTGAGCCAAAAAGTGGATCCGTACTTGCGCCCACTCTACGACGCTTTGTTTGAAATGCTCGGCTTTGAAAAAGTTGAGAAGCTGATCGAACGTAACGTTATTGAAGTTGCTCCATTAGCTTATATGCGAGGACGAACCCTGAACGACGCTTTTATTATTCTGGATGAGAGCCAGAATACAACCATCGAACAGATGAAGATGTTCCTGACCCGTATCGGCTTCAACTCCAAAGCGGTTGTTACCGGTGACGTTACGCAGATTGACCTGCCTCGTGGGCAAAAATCCGGCCTACGCCATGCCATTGAAGTTCTATCAGGCGTCGGCGAGCTGAGTTTCAACTTTTTCCACAGTGATGATGTTGTCCGCCATCCTGTTGTTGCCAAAGTTGTCATTGCCTATGAAGAGTGGGAAGCAACCGAGCAAAAACGCAAACAGGCACTCAGTGAACAACGCAAGCAGGAAGCACAATGAGTTCAGTAATACTTGATTTACAAATTGCCTGTGAGCATTCACAAGGTCTTCCTGAAGAAACCCTGTTCCAGCGGTGGCTGGACGGGGTTTTACCTCAATTTCAATCTGAAAGCGAAGTCACTATCCGCATTGTTGATAAGGCAGAAAGCCACGATTTAAATCTGACCTACCGTGGTAAAGATAAGCCAACAAATGTGTTATCTTTCCCATTTGAGGCACCACCAGAGGTTGATTTACCCCTGCTTGGCGATTTAATTATTTGTCGTCAAGTCGTTGAAAAAGAAGCGGAGGAGCAACAAAAAACAATAGAAGAACATTGGGCGCATATGGTTGTCCACGGCTGTCTACATCTGCTGGGTTATGACCATATCGAAGATGATGAAGCTGAAGAAATGGAATCTTTGGAAACAGAAATTATGCAAAAGTTAGGTTATACTGACCCCTATCTTGCAGAAAAAGAGTAACCATTCGTACCATTTTTATGCTAAAAAATACCAACAATAACTTATTTAATGGGAAATTTTCATTAAAACTCCATGAGCGACGACCATCCTTCAAATAACGACAACCCTGGCCCTAAGAAAGGGTTTTTCACTCTTCTTCTTAACCAGCTTTTCCATGGTGAGCCAAAAAGCCGTGATGAACTGGTGGAATTGATCCGTGACTCTGAACAAAACGATCTGATTGATCCTGATACCCGCGATATGCTCGAAGGGGTAATGGATATTTCCGATCAGCGTGTCCGGGATATCATGATCCCCCGTTCTCAAATCGTTACCTTAAAACGTAACCAAACCCTGGACGAATGTCTGGATGTAATTATCGATTCGGCTCACTCTCGTTTCCCTGTGATCAGTGAAGATAAAGATCATATTGAAGGGATTTTAATGGCAAAAGATCTATTGCCATTTATGCGCACCGATGCCCCACCATTCAGCATAGATAAGGTTCTGCGTCAGGCTGTCGTTGTACCTGAAAGTAAACGGGTTGACCGCATGCTGAAAGAATTCCGTTCTCAACGTTATCATATGGCAATCGTCATTGATGAGTTTGGTGGTGTATCGGGCCTAGTCACTATCGAAGATATTCTTGAACTGATCGTCGGTGAAATTGAAGACGAATACGATGAAGAAGAAGATGTCGATATTCGTGCTTTGAGCCGTCATACCTATACGGTACGAGCGCTGACTCAGATTGAAGACTTTAATGAAGCCTTTAGCACCCAATTCAGTGATGAAGAAGTGGATACTATTGGCGGTCTGGTTATGCAGGCATTCGGTCATTTACCCGCCAGAGGAGAGTCCGTTGATATCAACGGCTATCTCTTTAAAGTTGCTATGGCCGACAGCCGAAGGATTATTCAGGTTTATGTTACGATACCGGACGATGCGCCAATACCTAATCTTGAAGAAGAATAAAATCTGAATGAACAAAGCTTCATTATTAAATTGCCAGCGGCTGCGCGCCTTACTGGCACTGTTTTTTGGAGCCAGTGGAACACTGGCTTTTTCGCCTTTTGACTTCTGGCCCGCCGCGATTATCTCCCTGTTTGGACTACAACTTCTGACTTTAAACAGAACACCCCGACAAGCGGCATTTATTGCTTTTTGTTGGGGGTTCGGTCTGTTCGGCAGTGGTACAAACTGGGTGTATGTCAGTATTGCTAATTTCGGTGGCATGCCAACAGCAGTCAATATTCTGCTGGTCATATTACTTGCCGCCTATCTCTCGCTCTATCCTGCTTTATTCGCTGGCTTACTCAATCGTTTCTTCGCAAAAACGAACGGGTTGAGGCTGGCTGTAGCGGCACCTGTATTATGGCAACTCACAGAATTCCTGCGAGGCTGGATTCTAACCGGTTTCCCCTGGCTACAATTCGGTTACAGTCAATTAGATGGTCCGATGAAGGCTATCGCGCCAATTTTCGGTGTTGAAGCAATCACTTTCCTGCTAATGGCTATCAGTGGGTTATTCGTTCTGGCTGTGGTACACCGGAAAATTGTCGCGGGTATTATCGCTATCGTCATTCTACTGTTACCATTGCCTATGCGTCATTATCAATGGTACAGCCTACAACCTGAAAAAACCGTTGATGTAGCGCTAGTTCAAGGAAATATTCCACAGTCCCTGAAATGGGACCCTAAAATGCTCAGCGAAACTATAGACATTTACATGGGCAACAGCCTGCCATACATCGGTAAAATACCGATAATCATCTGGCCGGAATCCGCTATTCCTTCATTGGAAAGTTATCAACGCCACTTTCTAACAAAATTGGATGAGCTATTACGTAATCAACATACCAGCCTTATTACCGGTATTGTCGATGAAAGAGCCGTTGGCGACAGTGATAAAATCTATAATAGCGTGATTGTCCTCGGCGATAAAAGACCTTATCAATATCCAGCAGCTATTCGCTACGATAAATATCATCTGGTACCATTCGGTGAATTTGTCCCGCTGGAATCCCTACTCCGGCCTCTGGCGCCATTCTTCAACTTACCCATGTCTTCATTCAGCCGTGGCAACTACATTCAACCGCAGCTTTCTGTTGCAGGATATAACCTGACGGCTGCTATTTGTTATGAAATCACACTGGGTGAACAAGTTCGTGCGAATTTCAAGCCGGATACCGAATTCTTACTCACTGTTTCCAATGATGCTTGGTTTGGTGGTTCAATCGGCCCTTGGCAGCATTTCCAAATGGCGCGCATGCGTTCCCTTGAATTAGGACGCCCGTTACTACGTGGTACCAATAACGGCATTACAGCCGTTATCCGCCCGGACGGAAAAGTGCAAGCAGCACTTCCACAATTTACCCGTAATGTTTTGGTAGCTAAAGTGACACCTGCAACCGGGATAACACCCTATGCACGCTGGGGTAACTGGCCGGTATGGATAATTACCGTATTGTTTGCCCTGTTTGCCTTAACGTATAACCGCCGTAAATCTTAATCCAAATATCCATATAGCCAAAAGGGAGCAAAAATGCTCCCTTGAGATTGTCGATTTAACATTATTAATCGGCCTTATCAACCTATGGAATCGTCTGGCGATTAGTATGAAATATACCTTGCCCAATTCAATCGTTGACCCATCCTAAAATAATTTGGCATGGTTAATAATCAACTATGCCAACTCTCAATAACTGATATCACTCTATGTTATACAAATAACCTACTTAAACAACTTATTGGTATTAATTTTACCCTTCTTTATTATTTTGGCACGCTAATTGCTGCTATATCTATGAATGAAAAGGAAAATAGCTGTTTCACTAATAAAAAATGGGAACATGCACCAAAAAAATGATAATCACGTATCTTTATTGTGCAAGATAAACAACATTGTTCATTTATAGTGCGAGACAGCTCCCGAAATAGAAACAATTCATTTTCATTATCTAACCCTTTTGTACTATTTTTTAACACTATATGTACATATAACAGCAAATGATCCTCGATAAAAAACAAATCCCAGAGAGTCTTTTGCAAACACAACATCGCAAACGATAGCCACATTAAAGGAGTTATATATGCGTATGCGTAACCTAGTATTAACCATGATGTTACTTGGCATCGCGGGGGCTGCTCAAGCCGAAGAATTAACGGGAACACTGAAAAAGGTTAAAGATGATGGTGTGATCATTGTGGGACATCGTGAATCCTCCGTACCTTTTGCTTACTACGATAACCATCAAAAAGTCGTCGGCTACTCTCAGGATTATTCTAATCTGATTGTTGAAGCAGTGAAGAAAAAACTGGACATGCCAAATCTGCAAGTAAAATTGATACCCGTGACTTCGCAAAATCGCATCCCATTGCTACAAAATGGAACTTATGATTTCGAATGCGGTTCCACTTCCAATAACCTTGAACGTCAGAAACAAGTCACTTTCTCTAACAGCATCTTTATTATTACGACGCGTTTGCTGACTAAAAAAGGTTCCGGTATAAAAGATTTCCCAGATTTGGCAGGTAAAAATGTCGTTGTCTCAGCAGGTACGACTTCTGAAATATTGCTGAATAAACTCAACGATGAGAAAAACATGAAAATGCGCATCATCAGTGCAAAAGATCATGGTGACTCATTCCGTACTCTGGAATCTGGCCGTGCAATCGCCTTTATGGTAGATGATGCACTACTAGCAGGTGAACGCGCTAAAGCGAAAAAACCTGATCAATGGGAAATTGTTGGTACACCTCAATCTAGAGAAGCCTATGGTTGCATATCACGCAAAGACGATCTTCAATTCAAGAAGCTGATCGATGAGACCATTGTTCAAGCGCAAACCTCCGGAGAGGCAGAGAAATCATTTGAGCGCTGGTTCAAACACCCCATTCCACCCAAGAACTTGAACTTGAATTTCTCTTTGTCTGATGAAATGAAAGCACTATTTAAATCGCCAAATGATAAGGCACTTGACTAGAAATATAATTAGAAAAATGACTATTTGATTGGCATCACAGGGTGCGAGGTGGCCGTTCCCTACCTCGCTTTTTTTTCTCAGCCAATCAATCGTTTTCAGGGGATCAAGCTACACCCTAACAGGGAGTATTATTATGTCAATCGATTGGAATTGGGGCATCTTTTTGCAAGCTGCCCCTTTCGGCAATACGACTTATCTAGGCTGGTTGATAGCTGGATTTCAGGTGACGATTGCCGTGTCTATCTGCGCCTGGATTATCGCTTTCATTGTCGGCTCACTGTTCGGCATCTTACGCACTGTTCCCAATAAAATATTATCTGGAATAGGTACCTGTTATGTTGAGCTCTTTCGTAACGTACCATTGATAGTTCAATTTTTTATCTGGTATCTGGTTGTACCTGAACTACTACCAGAAAAAATCAGTCTGTGGTTTAAAACTGAACTGGACCCTAATATCCAATTTTTTATCTCATCCACTGTCTGTTTAGGTCTTTTCACTGCTGCTCGGATGTGTGAGCAGGTTCGTGCCGCCATACAATCACTACCACGCGGTCAAAAAGCGGCAGGGCTGGCAATGGGGCTAACTCTGCCACAAACCTATCGCTATGTCCTATTACCCAATGCCTATCGAGTGATTATTCCACCCATGACATCAGAAATAATGAATCTGGTGAAAAACTCCGCCATTGCCTCCACTATTGGTCTGGTAGATATGGCAGCACAAGCAGGTAAGTTACTTGATTACTCAGCACATGCTTATGAAACATTTACGGCGATTACACTAGCTTATATCGGAATCAATCTGGTGATTATGCTTGCCATGCACTTGCTTGAGAAAAAAGTGCGTTTACCGGGTAATATTGGAGGTCAATAAATGTACGAGTTTGACTGGAGTTCGATTATCCCCAGTATCCCATTTCTGCTACAAGGCTTAGTCATTACCGCAAAAATCACGATTATTGCTGTTGTTGTCGGTATTCTCTGGGGAACTGTACTGGCTGTTATGCGCCTCTCTTCGGTAAAAATATTGAGCTGGTTTGCCACTTTATATGTCAATCTGTTCCGTTCTGTACCATTGGTTATGGTACTGTTATGGTTCTATTTGATTGTGCCTAGCCTGGTGCAAAACGTTCTGGGGATTTCTCCAAAGACTGATATTCGTTTAATTTCAGCTATGGTAGCGTTTGCCTTTTTCGAAGCTGCTTATTATTCAGAAATTATCCGGGCGGGAATTCAGAGTATCTCCCGCGGGCAATCTTCGGCAGCACTGGCATTGGGTATGACACCAATGCAAAGTATGAGGCTGGTTATCCTGCCTCAGGCATTCCGTGCGATGACCCCGCTGTTACTGACTCAGGGTATCGTACTGTTTCAAGACACCTCATTGGTGTATGTGCTCAGTCTAGCGGACTTTTTCCGTACTGCGGCAAATATCGGTGAGCGTGATGGCACTCAGGTCGAAATGATCCTATTTGCTGGTTTGGTTTATTTTATTATTAGTATTGCCGCATCTATGCTGGTTAACTATTTGAAGAAAAGGACTGTTTGATGATCTCCCTGAAAAATGTATCCAAGTGGTATGACCAATTTCAGGTTCTCTCCGACTGCTCAACTGAAGTTAAAAAAGGTGAAGTCGTTGTGGTCTGTGGCCCATCTGGCTCAGGCAAATCCACCCTGATAAAAACGGTCAATGGCCTGGAATCCATCCAACAGGGTGAAATTCTGGTTAATGACATTAAAGTTAATGATAAAAACACCAATCTGGCACAACTACGCTCTAAAGTCGGCATGGTGTTCCAACATTTTGAGCTTTTCCCCCATTTATCCATCATTGAGAATTTAACTCTAGCGCAGATTAAAGTGCTTAATCGCAATAAAAAAGCGGCGGAAGAAAAGGGGTTGAAATTACTTGAACGCGTTGGGCTTGCCAGCCAAGCGGATAAATTCCCGTCTCAACTTTCCGGTGGTCAACAACAACGTGTAGCAATCGCCCGTGCTCTTTGTATGGACCCAATTGCTATGCTATTTGACGAACCTACCTCCGCACTCGATCCTGAAATGATCAATGAAGTGCTCGATGTCATGGTTAAACTGGCAAATGAAGGGATGACCATGATGGTTGTTACTCACGAAATGGGCTTCGCTCGTAAAGTAGCCAACCGAGTTATCTTTATGGATGAAGGCAGAATTGTTGAAGATAGCAAAAAAGAAGATTTCTTTGCGAATCCAAAATCAGATCGCGCCAAAGAATTTCTAGCTAAAATTCTTCACTAACCTCATTTCATCCCCGGTGGTGGCTCCCGTCGCCATCGGATTTTCCCTCATAACCTCTGTTTCTTATATATCAAATCAGATATGCTATGCCGACCTCATATTTTACCAACTAAATGATTGCTACAAACGTAGCTTTTTACTCACCATAGGATCATCGGTGCCATGCAAGAACAATACCGTCCAGAAGATATAGAGCCGCAAGTTCAGCTTCACTGGCAAGAGAAGCAAACTTTCAAAGTGACAGAAGACAACAGCAAAGAAAAATATTACTGCCTGTCCATGCTACCTTACCCTTCTGGTCGACTACACATGGGCCATGTACGTAACTACACTATTGGCGATGTTATCTCCCGCTATCAACGTATGCTTGGTAAAAACGTCCTGCAACCTATCGGTTGGGATGCGTTTGGCCTGCCTGCGGAAGGTGCTGCGGTCAAAAACAATACCGCACCTGCTCCGTGGACCTACGCCAACATTGAATATATGAAAGGTCAATTGAAAACACTGGGCTTCGGTTACGACTGGGATCGTGAAGTCACAACCTGTACCCCGGAATATTACCGTTGGGAACAGTGGTTCTTCACCAAATTGTATGAAAAGGGCTTGGTTTATAAAAAAACCTCCGCAGTTAACTGGTGTCCCCACGATCTGACTGTTCTGGCTAATGAACAAGTGGTCGATGGCTGCTGCTGGCGTTGTGATAGCAAAGTTGAACGTAAAGAAATTCCGCAATGGTTTATCAAGATCACTGATTATGCCGAAGAGTTGTTAAATGATCTGGATACGCTGGAAGAGTGGCCTGAACAAGTCAAAACCATGCAGCGCAACTGGATTGGTCGTTCTGAAGGGGTAGAAATCACTTTTGATGTGGCTGATAGTCAGGAGAAGCTGACCGTTTATACCACTCGTCCTGATACGTTCCTGGGTGCCACTTATGTTGCGGTTGCCGCAGGTCATCCTCTGGCAAAACAAGCAGCAGAAAATAACCCCGAACTGGTTGCTTTCATTGATGAGTGCCGTAATACCAAAGTTGCAGAAGCAGATATGGCAACAATGGAGAAGAAAGGCATGGCAACCGGTATGTTTGCTATTCATCCATTGACCAAAGAAAAAGTGGCAATCTGGGTTGCAAACTTCGTCCTGATGGAATACGGCACCGGTGCTGTCATGGCAGTGCCTGGTCACGATCAACGCGACTGGGAATTTGCGACAAAATATAACCTGCCAATAAAAGCCGTTATTCTGGATAGCGAAGGCAATGAACCAAACGTCCATGAAGCGCCTGTAACAGATAAGAATATCCTGTTTAATTCCGGTGAATTTAGCGGTCTGAATCACGAAGATGGTTTCAATGCTATTGCTGATAAACTGGTGGAAATGGGCGTAGGTAAGCGTAAAGTCAACTATCGTCTGCGTGACTGGGGAGTTTCTCGTCAACGTTATTGGGGCGCTCCTATTCCAATGGCAACGCTGGAAGATGGCACAGTTGTTCCGGTTCCAGCAGCTCAACTGCCAGTTATTCTGCCAGAAGATGTCAAAATGGACGGCATCACCAGCCCAATTAAAGCTGATCCTGAGTGGGCGAAAACCACTATTAACGGCCAGCCAGCACTACGTGAAACAGATACCTTCGATACTTTTATGGAGTCTTCCTGGTACTACGCTCGCTACAGCTGTCCAGATTATGACAAGGGCCTGCTCAATCCAGCAGCAGCTAACTATTGGCTGCCAGTTGACCAATACATCGGTGGTATCGAACATGCTATCATGCATCTGATGTATTTCCGTTTCTTCCATAAACTGATGCGTGATGCTGGCCTGGTCAATTCCAATGAACCTGCTAAGCGCCTGTTATGTCAAGGCATGGTTCTAGCCGATGCTTTTTATTACATCGGCAAAGATGGTGAAAAAATCTGGGTTTCCCCAGCTGATACTATTGTTGAGCGTGATGATAAAACCCGAATCATTAAAGCGACGGATAAAGAAGGCCATGAACTGGTTTATACCGGCATGAGCAAAATGTCTAAATCCAAAAACAACGGTATTGACCCACAATTGATGGTAGAAAAATATGGGGCTGATACCGTTCGCCTGTTTATGATGTTCGCGGCTCCACCAGAGCTGACGCTAGAATGGCAAGAATCCAGTGTTGAAGGGGCAAATCGCTTCCTGAAACGTGTATGGCGCCTAGTTTATGAACATAGCAGCAAAGGGGCAACTCAACCGCTAGACATCACAAACCTGACAATGGAACAAAAAGATCTATTCCGAGATCTGCACAAAACCATTGCTAAAGTCACAGATGATGTCGGTCGCCGCCAGGCATTCAATACTGCTATCGCTGCCGTAATGGAATTGATGAATAAACTGGCCCGCGCACCACAGGAAACTGAACAGGATCGCGCTCTGATGCAAGAGGCTCTGCTGGCAGTTGTCCGTATGTTGTCACCAATAACTCCCCATGCTTGCTTTATTATGTGGCAAGCTCTGGGAGGTGAAGGTGATATTGATACGGCTGATTGGCCACAAGCTGATGAACAAGCAATGGTTGACGATACCAAGTTAGTCGTCATTCAAGTTAACGGTAAAGTGCGTGGTCGTATTACTGTGCCAGCTGAGGCGACTAAAGAATATGTTCATGATATGGCAGCAAAAGAGTATGGTGTGACGAAATATCTTGAAGGCGTCACTATTCGCAAAGTCATTTATGTACCAGGCAAACTGCTGAATCTGGTCGTCGGCTGATAAAGGAGGCAATGTGCGACATCGTATTTTAGCGTTGTTGCTGGGGTTAGCGGTGCTGGTCACCGCTGGCTGCGGTTTTCATCTGCGCGGTACCACCCAGGTGCCACCTGAACTCAAAAAGCTGCAATTAACAAGCAGTGACCCATATGGGCCACTGGCCCGTTCCGTTCGCCAACAGCTTCGTCTGAATAATGTCACTATCCTTGAGGATGGTAGCGCTGATGTTCCTGTTTTGAAGTTAATTAACTCTTCTGAAAATAAAGATACTGTCTCTATTTTCCAAGATGGTAAGGCGGCTGAACGTCAATTGACACTGAATGTCGATGCTCAGGTTATTATGCCAGACGGTAGCGTATACCCGCTGCGATCCAGGGTTGACCGCTCTTTTTTCGACAACCCATTAGAGGCCCTGGCGAAAGATGCTGAAAACGAGATAATCAATCAGGAAATGCGCGAACAAGCTGCTCGCCGGTTAGTTCGCCAGTTATTGACCGTTCACAACGCAGAAAAGCAGAAAGCCAGAGAAAAACAGGTGGGACAGCAAGCTGCGCAAGCACAATGATCAAACTCTATCCCGAACAACTGATTTCGCAGCTCAATGAGGGGCTGCGAAACTGTTATCTAATATGGGGTAATGAACCCCTACTATTACAGGAAAGCCAGGATCATATCCGCAAGGCTGCTGAAAAACACGCCTTCACTGAACACTTCACCTATACACTGGATAATCACACCGAGTGGGATGAGATATTCAGTGTTTGTCAGTCACTAAGTCTGTTTGCTAGCCGTCAAACACTCACTTTACTACTGCCGGAAAATGGCCCTAACACAACCATAGCCGAACAACTGGTGAAACTGGCAGGACTACTTCACCCAGATATACTGCTAATACTACGCGGTTTGAAATTGACCAAGGCTCAGGAGAACAGTAACTGGTTCAAAATACTAGGAAAAAATGGTGTTTATGTCAGTTGTCAGCCCCCCGAACAGAACCGTCTGCCGCAATGGGTTGCACACCGGGCCAAAGCCATGAAATTGGCACTGGAAGAACAAGCCAATCAACTCCTGTGTTATTGTTATGAAGGAAATTTACTGGCGTTAGCTCAGGCACTTGAGCGACTTTCCCTGCTATACCCAGACGGTAAACTAACCTTACATCGTGTCGAAAATGCGGTGAATGACGCGGCTCATTTTACACCTTATCACTGGGTAGACTCGCTATTATCAGGTAAAGCAAAACGAGCCTGGCATATTCTGAAACAGTTAAAACAGGAAGATTGCGAAGCTGTTATTCTATTACGTACCGTACAGCGTGAATTACTGCTGCTGCTCACTCTGAAACGTCAAAGTACCACAACCCCGATGAAAACACTGTTAGATCAGCATCGGGTATGGCAAAACCGCCGTCCATTACTGACAAGCGCACTGCAACGTCTCACTCAACATGATTTGCAGCGAGCAATTCATTTACTTGTACAGATGGAACGCCAGATCAAACAGGATTACGGCCAGTCTATTTGGTCAGATTTAGAAACTCTTTCCATGCTGTTATGTGGAAAAACCTTACCTGAGAGCTTTTTTAATGCCTCATACCATTGATTCTACTTGCCCGAAACAACCCGTTATTAAAGCATTATTTGGTGGAACATTCGATCCCATCCATTACGGGCACTTACAACCAGTTGAAACCCTGGCATATCAAACTGGCCTGAATCAAGTGATTTTACTACCAAATCACGTCCCCCCACACCGCCCACAACCGGAAGCCACTGCACAACAGCGGCTTGAAATGGTACAACTGGCAATACAGGATAGCCCACTGTTTACCGTCGATAAGCGTGAACTGGAGCGCACTATCCCCTCTTACACAATTGATACGCTAGAGTCATTCCGTCAGGAACTTGGTAACAAACAACCACTAGCATTTATAATCGGCCAGGATGCTTTGTTATCACTGCATACTTGGCATCGTTGGTCAGAACTACTGAGTTTCTGCCATTTGCTAGTTTGTGCTCGTCCTGGTTATCAAACTCAGTTTTCCACAACTGAAATGCAACAATGGCTTACAAAACATCAAATCTGCGATCCAAGCCAGCTTGGCAGTAAACCTAACGGTTATATCTATCTGGCAGATACACCTCTGCTGTCGATCTCAGCAACAGACATCCGTCAACGCCACCAGCAAGGGTTAAGTTGTGACGATTTACTCCCCCTTTCAGTACAAAAGTATATAGATTCACAGGGGTTATATCGCCAATAGCGGAATCTGCCTCGATTAGTCGCTTAGTTGACTTACCCTTAAGTGACCTGACATGCTATTATTCCGCACTATTTAATCAATTGTGATAAAAAATAAGGATGAGCCTTTTGCAAGGTAAAGAACTCCAACAGTTTGTTATTGATAAGCTTGAAAACTCCAAAGCACAGGATATTGTTTCCCTTGATGTCCAAGGGAAATCAAGTATTACCGATTGCATGATTGTCTGCACCGGAACTTCCAACCGCCATCTGATGTCTGTCGCAGATAATCTGGTTGATGACTGTCGTGCGAGCGGCCTGATCCCACTTGGCGTTGAAGGACAAGGCGTATCTGACTGGATTGTCGTAGACCTCGGTGAAGTTATCGTACATGTCATGCAAGAAGAGAGCCGCCGCATGTACGAACTCGAAAAGCTCTGGAGCTGAGTTTGAAGCTGCAATTAATCACTGTAGGTACAAAAATGCCGGACTGGATACAGGCCGGCTTTACAGATTATTTGCGTCGTTTTCCCAAAGACATGCCATTTGACCTGATAGAAATTCCGGCTGGCAAACGGGGGAAAAATGCGGATATTAAACGCATTCTGGAAAAAGAAGGCGAACAAATGCTGGCCGCTGTCAGCAAAGGCAGCCGTATTGTCACCCTGGACATTCCGGGTTCCCGCTGGGAAACGCCTCAATTGGCGCAACAGCTTGAACATTGGAAACGGGATGGTAGAGATGTCAGTTTGTTGATAGGTGGGCCCGAAGGTCTCGCTCCGGCATGTAAAGCTGCCGCAGAACAAAGCTGGTCACTGTCACCGCTAACCTTACCCCATCCTCTGGTGCGAGTTTTAGTTGCGGAAAGCCTGTACCGGGCATGGAGTATTACGACCAATCATCCCTATCATCGGGAATAATTTGGTTATCAACGGATAAAAGCGAATTTCTGGCAATGGGATGAAGAATAAACGTACCCCTTTTCGTGATTATACGGCTGAATCAGCCCTATTTGCTCGCCGCGCATTGGTGGCGTTTATTATCATCCTGGTACTGACTGGTATCCTGATGGCCAATCTTTACCATTTACAAATCACCCGCCACGAAGACTATCAAACCCGCTCAAACGAAAACCGTATTAAACTGGTTCCAATTGCGCCAAGCCGCGGGATCATTTATGACCGAAACGGCACGCCATTGGCACTTAATCGAACTATCTATCAGTTGGAAATCATACCTGAAAAGGTAGAACACCTTGAGCAAACGCTGAATGATTTACGTAATGTTATCGATCTGACTGACGAAGATATTGCCAATTTTGAAAAAGAGCGTAAACGCTCGCGCCGCTTTACCTCTATTCCATTGAAAACTTCACTTGATCATATTCAAGTAGCACGCTTTGCCGTTAACCAATATCGTTTCCCTGGTTTTGAAATAAAAGGCTACCAACGCCGCTTCTATCCTTATGGTTCAGCACTGACACATATCATCGGCTATGTTGCTAAAATTAATGATAAAGATGTAGAACGATTGGATAAAGAAGGTATTTTACCTAATTACGCCGCTACCCATGATATCGGCAAACTGGGTATTGAACGCTATTATGAAACTGTTTTACACGGCAAAACGGGTTATGAAGAAGTCGAAGTGAATAACCGAGGCCGGGTGATACGCCAATTACATGAACAACCACCACAGGCCGGACAAGATATTTACCTAACTATCGATCTCGAATTGCAGATTTACATTGAGAAACTCCTCACAACCAGCCGCGCTGCGGTCGTTGTCAGTGATCCACGGAATGGGGAAATTCTGGCACTGGTATCTAACCCAAGCTATGATCCAAACCTATTCGTAAACGGTATCTCCAATAAGAGCTACCAAGAGCTATTAAACAATCCTGATAGGCCGCTTATTAATCGTGCTACTCAAGGAATCTATCCTCCAGCTTCGACAGTGAAACCTTTTATTACCGTCGCAGCACTAAGTACAGGCGTTATCAATAAAAATACCACTATTTTTGATCCGGGTTGGTGGCAATTACCGGGTTCAGAAAAACGCTACCGTGACTGGAAACGTTGGGGGCACGGTAGTCTCAATGCACACAGAGCCATTGTAGAATCGGCGGATACTTTCTTCTATCAAGTAGCCTATGATATGGGAATTGATCGTCTATCTGAATGGATGACCAAGTTTGGCTATGGCGAACATACTGGCATCGACCTAGCCGAAGAGCGCACCGGTATCATGCCTACCCGCGAATGGAAACAAAGAAAATATAAAAAACCTTGGTATCAAGGAGATACCATTCCTGTGGGTATCGGCCAGGGATATTGGACAGCAACCCCCATTCAACTGGTAAAAGCGCTGACAACCTTAATTAACGACGGTAATGTAAAAACACCACATCTTCTGCTAAGCAAAAAGCTGAAAGGTGAGATGATCCCTTATCAACAAATAGAAAATATTCAGATCGGTGATATCCATTCAGGATATTGGGAATTAGCAAAAAACGGTATGTACGGTGTTGCTAACCTGCCAAACGGTACCGGCCACAAGAGTTTTATCGGCACGCCTTACAAAGCAGCGGCCAAATCAGGAACAGCACAGGTCTACAGTTATGAAACCTACAATGCCAGTAAAATTGCTGAGCATTTACGGGATCATAAGCTGATGATCGCTTTCGCTCCTTATGAAAATCCGACAGTAGCCCTTTCCATTATTTTAGAGAATGGTGGTGCAGGTCCAGCAGTGGGAACCCTTGTTCGCCAAATCCTCGACCATGTACTATTAGGGGATAACAACACAACATTGCCGAATGCTGTCCCTACACCTCCCGGAACAGAAAGTGACTGATTAACACCATGACAGAAAACCAAAAAAGGGTTCCTCTCTGGACCAGATTACATATCGACCTACCGTTACTCCTGTGCATTTTAGCATTGCTGATATACAGCGCTTTTGTTATGTGGAGTGCCAGCGGTCAAGATATGGGTATGATGGAGCGCAAAATTGGCCAAATTGGTGCTGGACTGGTTGTCATGCTCATCATGGCGCAAATTCCACCAAGAGTTTATGAAAGCTGGGCGCCCCATCTCTATATTGTTTGTGTCATTTTACTGATTTTTGTCGATGCTTTCGGCCAAATAAGTAAAGGTGCCCAACGCTGGCTAGATTTAGGGATCATCCGCTTCCAACCTTCAGAGATTGCCAAAATAGCCGTACCTCTGATGATCGCACGTTTTATGAACCGCGATTTATGCCCCCCATCACTGAAAAATACGACTATCGCTCTGATGCTCATTTTTCTGCCCACTTTACTGGTTGCCGCTCAGCCAGACCTAGGGACTTCAATACTGATCGCGGCTTCTGGTCTGTTTGTCTTGTTCCTTTCGGGCATGAGCTGGAGGTTGATCGGTATCGCCGCTCTACTGTTAACCTGTTTTATCCCCATCTTGTGGTTCTTCCTGATGCATGGCTATCAGCGTGATCGCGTCATGATGCTACTTGATCCAGAAAGCGATCCACTAGGTAAGGGTTACCATATTATTCAATCAAAAATCGCGATTGGCTCCGGTGGTTTATCAGGTAAAGGCTGGCTATTAGGAACACAATCTCAATTGGAATTTCTGCCAGAACGTCATACAGATTTCATATTTGCCGTACTGTCAGAAGAACTTGGTTTGATTGGCGTACTACTATTATTAACATTATATATGTTATTAATTACTCGTGGGCTGGTTATCGCAACCAGAGCACAGAACACTTTTGGTCGGGTTATGGTTGGCGGCCTAATGTTAATTCTATTTGTTTATATCTTCGTCAATATTGGCATGGTGAGTGGTATCCTGCCTGTAGTAGGCGTTCCTTTGCCATTTGTCAGTTATGGCGGCTCTGCGTTAATCGTCTTAATGGCGGGTTTCGGCATTATCATGTCGATTCACACACACAGAAAATTGTTGTCCAAAAGTTTATAGAGAAGAGGTTTCAATGCGTCAACACTGGCTTATATTCGGCATGATTGCAGCCCTGCTATCTGGCTGTACTACTCCTGACAAACAAAAACCTGCCCCGTTACCCGTAGTACCAACGCAGGATGTTCTGGGTGCAGAACCTCGTTATGAGCCTTATCATCCTAGCGCCAATGATGATTATCAGATGAACGGACATACTTATCACATTGTGCAAGCCCCCTCTCAGTTTAGTGAGACAGGTTACGCTAGTTGGTACGGTGAAGAATCTAGCGGCAAAATGACCGCAATTGGTGAACGTTTTAATCCTTATGCTCTGACAGCCGCCCATCCTACCCTGCCAATTCCAAGTTATGTCCGTGTGACCAACTTGAGCAATGGCCGCATGATGATTGTTAGAGTCAATGACCGTGGTCCTTATAAACCAGGGCGAATTATCGATCTATCGAAGGCTTCCGCTGAACGGTTAAACCTAACTCAAAGTACCAAAGTTAAGGTTGATTTTATTGCGGTTGCCCAGGACGGTTCTGTATCCGGTCCCGGTACCATTGGCAGCCAGATAGTTAAACAGAGTTATGCTCTACCGGGTAGACCAACGCTGACAACCAGTCCATTAGGAACACCAACAATGGAGAATATCCCTGATCAGACTAGCAGCCAGCCCTTAACAAATCAGCCGATGAAACTGACGATACAACCGGAAGCGACTGAACAGCTCCCCGCAATGAAGCTGCAACCACCTAAGCCTGTTACAAACAGTACTTCAATAGTCACAACGCCAACAGCCGCCTCAACAAATGGTTTTATAGTTCAAGTTGGTGCTGTTAGCAGTGAGCAACGAGCAAAAGAGTGGCAACAAACACTGGCGCAACGCTTTAATGTTCAAGGCCGCGTAACTCAATATAATAACGTTTATCGTGTACAGTTAGGGCCATTCAACAATCGCCAGCAAGCTGCCGATTTACAACAAAAACTGGCTGACCAGATACAGCAATCTTCTTTTATCGTCAGTCCTTAATCGTTCTCTTACTGATATCTCACTTTGATTCAAATATCAGTAAGAGGAGTAAAAAAATGTAAACCTGAGTCTTGTCAAAATTTGGCAATGTCAGTATTTTTTTCATTTGCTATGATGTGGCTCGATATCAATCTTTTCTCACGGATGTTGTCAAACTAACCATGAAATATACAACCACTTCTCGTTTTATAAAAAGCACCACCTTGGGTATTGCGCTGGCAATAAGTGCTTCTGCCTTTGCCAATGGGAATGATGTCAACCTGAAAACGATGATCCCAGGAGTGCCTCAGATTGATGCGGAAGCTTATATCCTTATCGACTATAACTCAGGCAAAGTGCTGGCTGAGATGAATGCAGATGCACGCCGTGATCCTGCCAGTCTGACAAAAATGATGACCAGCTATGTTATTGGTCAAGCAATCAAATCAGGCAAAATCCACCCAAATGATATGGTCACTGTTGGCACTGACGCATGGGCAACCGGTAATCCGGTATTTAAAGGCTCTTCCCTGATGTTCCTCAAGCCAGGCGATCAGGTCTCGGTTTCTATGTTATCCCGCGGTATAAACTTGCAATCCGGTAACGATGCCTGTGTTGCAATGGCAGATTATGTTGCCGGTAGCCAAGAGTCTTTCGTTAATTTAATGAATGGTTATGTGAAATCGCTTGGATTAAAGAATACGAATTTCAAAACCGCTCATGGCCTGGATGCAGAAGGCCAATACAGCTCTGCCCGTGACATGGCATTGATTGGTCAAGCGCTGATCCGTGATGTTCCTGAAGAGTACACCATCTATAAAGAGAAAGAATTTACCTACAACAATATCCGCCAGACAAACCGTAATGGCTTATTGTGGGATAAGAGCCTGAATGTCGATGGTATTAAAACCGGTCACACTAGCGCAGCGGGCTATAACCTAGTTGCTTCTGCAACGGAAGGCGATATGCGCCTGATTTCTGCGGTATTAGGAGGCCACACTCATAAAGGCCGTGAAACAGAAAGTAAGAAACTGCTGACCTGGGGTTTCCGTTTCTTTGAAACTGTTGCTCCTCTGAAAGCAAGCAAAGAATTCGCCTCTGAACCAGTCTGGTTTGGAGATAACGATAGGGTTCAATTAGGTGTTGATAAAGATGTTTATCTAACTATTCCCCGTGGTCGTCTGAAAGATCTGAAAGCCAGCTATGTCATGAATAATAGTGAATTACATGCACCACTGGCGAAAAATCAAGTCGTAGGTACTATCAACTTTCAACTTGATGGCAAAACTATTGAACAGCAGCCTTTAGTCGTCATGAATGAAGTAAAAGAAGGCAGCATCTTCGGCCGCTTTATCGATTACATCAAGCTACTATTTCATCATTGGTTTGGCTAATTCTTGAGATAATGAAGCGATAAACAGAGTCCATCAAAGCGAATCGGACTACTGCCCGATCGCAATAAGCACCTCCGCGTTTTAAGGCGGAGGAAAGTATCAAATTTTACAGAAGAAACTGACCGTACGTATCGCGGAAAGCAAAACAGGAGCGCCCATGAAAACGAAATTAAATGAACTGCTTGAGTTCCCTTGTTCATTCACTTACAAAGTGATGGGTTTGGCGGAGTCTGAGCTAGTCAATCAGGTCGTTGAAGTGGTTCAACGTCATGCGCCGGGCGATTACTCTCCACAAGTGAAGCCAAGCAGCAAAGGTAACTACCACTCAGTGTCCATTACTATCAATGCGACTCATATTGAACAAGTAGAAACGCTGTATGAAGAATTAGGTAACCTTGAATTGGTACGGGTAGTATTGTAATACACATTAGAGAAATCCCCTATAATTTCACAGGGGATTCTTTATCTATCAGGAATACTACAGTTTCAGGTGCACTAAACTGGTGAGAAGCTCTTCTGAGGGTTATACTGACCAAATCTTATAGCTATCAAATGAAGTTTCAATTGCAACATAAAACGATTTTCTTACGTCAATTAGGAATACAACCCTACGAGCCGATTTCTGATGCAATGCACTTGTTTACTGAGCAGCGAGATACTAATACACCTGATGAAATCTGGCTGGTACAGCATCCAAAAGTCTTTACTCAAGGACAAGCAGGTAAAGCTGAGCATTTGCTGTCCCTCGGTGATATTCCGGTTATTCAATCCGATCGTGGTGGACAAGTCACCTATCATGGCCCTGGTCAGCAGGTTATGTATGTCATGATTGACATTAAACGCGCCAAAATTGGTGTACGGCAACTGGTTACGGCGATAGAGGATACTGTCATTAAAACCCTTGCTCACTTTGGTGTGAAAGCCCATGCCCGCCCGGATGCCCCTGGTGTCTACGTCAATGAAGCAAAAATTTGCTCTCTTGGATTACGGATACGTAAAGGTTGTTCTTTCCACGGACTAGCCCTCAATATCGCAATGGATTTAGAACCCTTCCAGCGTATTAACCCTTGTGGCTATGCCGGTATGAAAATGATTCAACTCAGTGACTTAGTTCCTGGAATTACTGTTGAACAAGTACAGCCTGTTTTGGTAGAGAAATTTTGCCAGCAGTTAGGATTTAACCTGAACAGTTAAAGATGCTATAATTTTTTAACATTTTTCAAAAATTTTTAATTTTTTATCATACAGTAGACTGAATGATAAATCTCAACCTGATGAATTTAACACTGGAACCAGCACGATTATGAGTAAACCAATTCAGATGGAACGCGGAGTTAAGTACCGCGACGCAGACAAAATGGCGCTGATCCCTGTCAAAACAGTGATGACCGAACGTACAGAAATCTTGCGTAAACCTGAGTGGATGAAAATCAAACTTCCTGCGGATTCCAGCCGCATTCAGGGCATCAAATCTGCCATGCGCAAAAATGGTCTGCATTCCGTTTGTGAAGAAGCGTCTTGCCCTAACCTGGCAGAATGCTTCAATCACGGTACAGCAACCTTTATGATCCTTGGCGCAATTTGCACCCGCCGTTGCCCTTTCTGTGATGTTGCGCACGGCCGCCCAATGGCACCTGACACCAACGAACCCATAAAACTGGCACAAACCATTAAAGATATGGCACTGCGCTACGTTGTCATCACCTCCGTTGACCGTGATGATCTACGTGACGGTGGTGCTCAGCACTTTGCTGACTGCATCTCTGCTATTCGTGAAAAAAATCCATCTATTAAGATTGAAACCTTAGTTCCTGACTTCCGTGGACGTATGGATCGTGCACTTGAAATACTGACAGCGACACCGCCCGATGTCTTTAACCATAATCTGGAAAACGTACCCCGGGTTTACCGTCAGGTGCGCCCTGGTGCAAACTATGAGTGGTCATTAAAATTACTTGAAAAGTTTAAAGAAACCCATCCTGATATTCCAACCAAATCGGGTCTGATGGTCGGTCTTGGTGAAACCAACGAAGAAATTCTTGATGTTATGCGTGATCTGCGCCGCCACGGTGTGACTATGCTGACTTTGGGACAATATCTACAACCTAGTCGCCATCATTTACCGGTACAGCGCTACGTCAGCCCACAGGAATTTGATGAAATGAAAGAAGAAGCGTTAGCTATGGGGTTCACCCATGCCGCCTGTGGTCCATTTGTCCGTTCTTCTTATCATGCTGACTTGCAAGCCAAAGGTGAAGAGGTCAAATAACCCAGTTTCTTATACCCTATGGATTTCAAGCTGCATCGCGACGGCAAGGGAGTGAATCCCCGGG
This sequence comes from Photorhabdus kayaii, assembly GCF_025384895.1. Taxonomy (NCBI): domain Bacteria; kingdom Pseudomonadati; phylum Pseudomonadota; class Gammaproteobacteria; order Enterobacterales; family Morganellaceae; genus Photorhabdus; species Photorhabdus kayaii. The sequence goes on along the minus strand of NZ_JAJAFZ010000018.1, from coordinate 34,296 downwards.
AGCATAGCAAACTATGTGACCGGGGTGAGCGAGTGCAGCCAACAAAGAGGCAGCTTGAAAGATGACGGGTATATTATGACTAATATTATTCTGGCTGTATTTATCGGAGGTGGCTTAGGCAGCGTATTACGCTGGTTTATCAGCCTCCGTCTTAATAATATTTCTTCTAATATCGCGATTGGCACCCTTACCGTTAACTGTATTGGTGCATTAATTATCGGACTAGGGTTAGCCTATTTTAATAAATCTACACATCTTGATCCGGCTTGGAAATTGATGTTGACCACCGGTTTTTGCGGAGGTTTAACAACCTTTTCTACATTCTCTGTTGAAGTTGCTTATTTGTTACTGGACGGGAAACTAGGATGGGCACTGGGAACAGTTTTGCTTAACCTTTTTGGATCATTACTGATGACCATGTTAGCTTTCGTATTGATGCATGAACTTTAAATTAAAATCACCTACATATCGGCCTCATACAAGCCAAAAAAAACCCGTTGTAATAACGGGTTTTCGAAATATGGAGTTAAAATCAGATAGCGACAACGTTTACAGCAGATGGACCTTTAGCGCCGTCAGTGATTTCAAACTCTACTTTTTGACCTTCTGCCAAAGTTTTAAATCCGTTACTCTGAATAGCAGAGAAATGCACGAATACGTCTTTGCTACCATCTTCTGGAGTGATAAACCCGAATCCTTTAGATTCATTAAACCACTTAACGTTACCTTTAATTTTTGACATCAAACTTACCTTTAACGTGAAAATTAAGACACAAAATCTGCGTCGCATACAGTACAACAAATAAGTTGGCTCACTGTCTACAACCAAGATCACGAAAAGCATAATAAAATACGATAGATGTTATCTTTATTTAGTTTTACTACTAAATAATACACATATATAAATATCTATAATCCTCCCTGGTCTTTTATCACACAAGTTATCTAATAAACAAATGACTAGGTTTTTTCATGTTCTAATAGCCAGCTTTTAATATTCAGGCCACCGGTATATCCCACCAATTTACCATCATGTCCAATAACACGATGACAAGGCACAATTAATGAGATCGGATTACGAGAATTAGCCATTCCTACCGCACGACAATAATTAACTGAACCTAATGCTAATGAAAGTTGCTTATAACTCCACACTTCTCCAAACGGGATCTTACATAACTGTAACCATACACGCTGCTGGAATTCAGTTCCTGCCGGGTTGAGTGGAACGGAAAACTCAGTTCGCTTACCCGCAAAATATCCTCGTAACTCTTTCACGCACTGCTTAGTAATATCATTTTTCACTTCAGGCGCTGTTTTTTCATCAACAAAATATAGACTGGTCACTCCCTTATCATCCGCAGTGATATGAATATACGGTTTAGGAAATCCTTTGGGTGTATCAAAATAGTGATGATACATAACCACCTCCATTGAAAAAAATATCAATCATTATAGAGATTAGAGTAAATCGTCTTTTCGACAAATTGCAATGATGAATTCAGTTGCTCCCTTACCACCGACTAGAAAACTTAAACTTGTCTGAAGACGAAAAGCCTGCCAACAAACAGAGAATAACCCACATCGTAATTTTAATGATAGTCACTCGATGTAAAATTAACACCACATATAGTATGGTTGAAATAAAATTTCACTATATATAGTATGATTCAAGTTCTGGCCTTTAGGTAAATTATTACTCATGAACCAAATTTTGCCATCACATGCCCACAAACTGACAAAGGAGTCGTTAATGAGCATTACCATTTATAGCAAACCGGACTGCGTACAATGCAGCGCAACCTATCAGGCGCTAAGCCGAAGAAATATTCCTTATCAGATTGTCGATTTAACCGAAAACCCGCAGGCTTTAGCGACTATCCGTGCTATGGGCTACCAGCAAATTCCTGTGGTTGTAGCAGGTACACAGCATTGGTCAGGATTTCGTCCAGATAAAATCAACGCATTAACCGAGGATTTATAGGTTTATTATGAATATAAATCCGCTGATCTATTTCTCCAGTTCATCCAGTAATAGCCATAGATTTGTTCAGAAACTGGAGATACCAGCCTTTCGTATTCCAATAAATCAATCAGACAGCCCATTAAACGTAACTTCTCCTTACATTTTACTGACCCCCAGTTACGGTGGTGGCAGTACTAAAGGCGCTGTTCCACCACAAGTGATCCGATTTCTCAATATCGCCGAAAACCGGGCATTCATCCGGGGAGTCATCGCGGCCGGGAATACCAACTTTGGCGAAGCTTACGGCATCGCTGGGCGGATAATTTCAGAGAAATGCCGGATACCCCTCCTATACCGTTTTGAACTGTTGGGTACTGAAGAAGATGTACAACGGGTACGCCAAGGTATTCAAAGGTTCTGGCAACATGATTCATTAGAGAATATGTAATTATGACTTTTCAAATTAATGCACAACAGGATTATCATGCTTTAAATGCCTTGCTCAATCTGTACGATAGTGAAGAAAAGATTCAATTTGACAAAGACAAACTGGCTATTCATTATTATTTTCGCCAGCATGTAAATCCAAACACACTATTTTTCCATAGCCTAAAAGAGAAACTGGATTTCCTCCAACAAGAGGGATATTACGAAACAAACGTGCTGGAGCAATACGATTTTGCTTTTATTAAAAAGCTCTTTCAGCAAGCCTATAGCAAAAAATTCCGCTTTCAAACCTTTCTGGGCGCATTCAAATATTACACCAGTTATACTCTGAAAACCTTCGATAATAAACGTTATCTAGAACGCTATGAAGATCGGGTATGCATGGTAGCACTGACCCTAGCCCAAGGCGATCAAGTGCTGGCTTGTCGTCTAGTGGATGAGATGATCAATGGCCGTTTTCAACCAGCAACGCCAACTTTTCTTAATTGCGGTAAGAAACAGCGAGGAGAATTGGTTTCCTGTTTCCTGCTACGCATTGAAGATAATATGGAGTCCATCGGACGTTCAGTTAATTCAGCCTTACAGCTTTCAAAACGTGGTGGAGGGGTCGCATTCTTACTCAGTAATCTACGGGAAACGGGTGCACCGATAAAAATAATTCAAAATCAATCATCAGGTGTTATCCCTGTGATGAAAATGCTGGAAGATGCGTTTTCATACGCCAATCAACTCGGTGCACGCCAAGGTGCAGGGGCCGTTTATCTCCATGCACATCATCCCGATATTCTTCGTTTTCTGGATACAAAACGGGAAAATACCGACGAAAAAATCCGTATAAAAACACTCTCTATTGGCGTTGTTATTCCTGATATCACTTTTAAGCTGGCTAAACATAATGAAGATATGTATCTATTCTCCCCTTATGATATTCAGCGGATTTATGGTGTGCCAATGTCCGAAATTAGCATGACAGAAAAATATACTGAAATGGTAAATAACCAACAAATTAGGAAATCAAAAATCAATGCTCGTGAATTTTTCATGACGTTAGCTGAGCTCCAGTTCGAATCTGGTTATCCCTATATTATGTATGAAGACACGGTGAATAATGCTAACCCGATTAAAGGTCGGATTAATATGAGTAATTTATGTTCCGAAATTTTACAGGTTAACAATGCCAGCGAATATAAAGAGGATTTAAGTTACCACCATATTGGGAAAGATATTAGTTGTAATCTGGGATCAATGAATATTGCTCATACAATGGATTCACCTGACTTTACCCTCTCTATTGAAACGGCTATCCGTGCTTTAACTGCGGTATCAGATATGAGCCATATCCGTTCAGTTCCTTCTATCGAAAAAGGAAATCAGGATTCCCATGCCATTGGTTTGGGGCAAATGAATCTTCACGGCTATCTGGCAAGGGAAAAAATTCATTATGGTTCTGAAGAGGGAATAGATTTCACCAATATCTATTTCTATATCGTCACTTATCACGCTCTGCGTACTTCCAATCAGATCGCCATTGAACGCAATAGCTACTTTAAAGGCTTTAAAGATTCTCGTTATGCCAGTGGTGAATTTTTCAATAAATATACAGAAAGAGCATGGCAACCTCAGACAAAAAAAGTCTCTCAATTGTTTGAGCAAGCAGGAATAACCATTCCTAATCAACAAGACTGGCTTGAATTAAAAGCCTCAATTATGACTCATGGTATTTACAATCAAAATCTCCAAGCTATTGCTCCTACAGGTTCTATTTCATATATCAACAATTCAACCTCAAGCATTCACCCGATTGTATCCCGTATTGAGATCCGTAAAGATGGTAAAACAGGACGGGTATATTATCCAGCACCATTTATGACGAATAATAATCTTGAATATTACCAAGATGCTTACGAAATAGGGCCGGAAAAGATTATTGATACTTATGCTACAGCCACTCAACACGTTGACCAAGGATTATCCCTGACACTTTTCTTCAAAGACGATGCTACTACCCGTGATATTAACAAAGCCCAAATTTATGCCTGGCGTAAAGGAATTAAAACACTTTATTACATCCGTCTGAAACAAACTGCTCTAGAAGGCACGGAAGTACAAGATTGTGTTTCATGCTCACTGTAAAATGAATTCTGGAAATGTATTATGATCAGTAATCCTATATGTGCAATTAACTGGAACCGAATTGAAGATGACAAAGATCTAGAAGTTTGGAACCGACTGACAACTAATTTTTGGTTACCGGAAAAAATTCCATTATCCAATGATATTACTTCATGGAATACACTGACGACAGAAGAAAAAAAGCTGACTATCCGGGTATTCACCGGGCTGACACTACTGGACACAATTCAGAACACTGTTGGTGCTCCAGCGTTAATGGAAGATGCCCTGACACCCCACGAAGAAGCAGTTATGTCCAACATTAGTTTCATGGAAGCTGTTCATGCACGTTCTTATAGCTCCATTTTTTCAACATTATGCCTAACAACTGATGTAGATGACGCCTATCGCTGGAGTGAAAAGAGTTTTTCATTACAGAATAAAGCCAAAATTATACTAAATTATTATAGTTATCATCATCCATTAAAGAAAAAAATCGCCAGTGTTTTTCTAGAATCATTTTTATTCTATTCAGGTTTCTATTTACCTATGTATTGGTCAAGTCGAGGAATATTAACAAATACAGCCGATTTAATCCGACTTATTATCCGAGATGAAGCCATCCACGGTTATTATATTGGATATAAATTTCAACAATCATTAAAAAAACATTCAACACTAGAGCAAAAAGAGATTAAAGAATTCACTTTTTCATTATTATTAGAATTATACGAAAATGAAATCAAATATACAGAAGAACTTTATGATATTGTTGGCTGGACTGAAGATATTAAAAAATTCTTGCATTATAATGCCAATAAAGCATTAATGAATCTTGGCTATGAAACCTTATTTCCGCCAGAAATAACAAATGTCAGCCCTACAATCCTCTCTGCATTATCACCGAATGCCAATGAAAACCATGATTTCTTTTCTGGTTCAGGTTCATCATATGTTATCGGTAAAGCAGTGAATACTGAGGATGAGGATTGGAATTTCTAAAGAGAATGATTTTATTTTATATAGAAGGAATACTTCAAAATAACCATAATACTCTAATACTTTAAAAACCAATATTATTGATCCTGTTTTTTAAACGATAAAACGCCATAAAATCCTTATATTTTTATGGCATTTTTTCATGACTATTGCCATTTCTATGGATATTTTTTGCCATCTCCGCCTCTTATATCATCCGAAACGACAAAAAACATTAATGTAGCTAATTAATTTTAAATTAAATTTCATTCTAATAAGACATAATCAACATGATAAACTAATAATCGATTCTATTTACAACATAGTGAATAATTCATTTGCCGATCAAATTTAAAATTCATTAATAACAACAGCATATATACAATTAACCCTTACAATGACAACATGAATTTGGGTAAAAGGAATGACTAATAACCATGAAATGACTACAAATATATCTAATTTAAGTCATTCAATATCACTATTTTTTACATTAATTATCATTAACATAGGGTTGTCAGGCTCTCTCAGTATGTTAGGGTATATATATTCAAAGAATCATGCAGAGATGAATAATGCATAACACCATTAAATAACCATTGAAAGGAAAGTAACTATTTCATGGCAATTAAACTCGAAGTTAAAAACCTCTATAAGATATTTGGCGACCATTCAGAATATGCTTTCAAGTTACTGAATTCTGGTTTGAGCAAAGATCAGATATTTGAAAAGACAGGTATGGTTGTTGGTATACAAAATGCCAATCTGACTATTGAAGAAGGCGAAATATTTGTCATCATGGGATTATCTGGCTCCGGCAAATCCACAATGGTACGCCTTCTCAATCGTCTGATAAAACCGACTCGCGGCCAAGTATTAATTGATGGTGAAGATATTTCTGAGATTTCAACAGCAGCGTTAAGAGAAATTCGCCGTAACAAAATCAGTATGGTTTTCCAATCATTTGCACTGATGCCACATTTAAACATACTGGAAAACAGCGCCTTTGGTATGGAACTTGCCGGAATCACCAAACAAGAACGCAATAAAAAAGCATTGGATGCACTGAAACAGGTAAACCTGGAAAATTATGCACAATCTTATCCAGATGAGCTCTCAGGCGGGATGCGCCAACGTGTAGGGCTTGCCAGGGCATTAGCTAATAACCCAGATATTTTGCTAATGGACGAAGCATTTTCTGCCCTTGATCCATTAATTCGTACAGAAATGCAAGATGAACTGCTAAGCCTGCAAGGCAATCAGCCACGGACTATCGTCTTTATCTCTCATGATTTGGATGAGGCAATGCGTATCGGAGACCGGATTGCCATTATGCAAGACGGTGTTGTTGTGCAGGTCGGGACACCTGATGAAATCTTGAATAATCCAGCGAATAACTATGTGAAAACTTTCTTTCGTGGCGTAGATATCAGCCATGTATTCAGTGCTAAAGACATTGCCCGTCGCCGTCCTGACTCTCTGCTTCATATTGCACCCGGTTTTGGTCCTCTTTCTGCATTGAAAGTCCTCGATGACGAAAACAGAAACTATGGTTACCTGATCGAACGTGGACAAAAATTCGCCGGTATCGTTTCCGTAAATTCATTGGAAAAAGCATTACGGGAAAAAAAACCTATCGAACACGCCATATTGGCGGAACCAACCTCCGTTGCCGCAGATATGCCCCTCAATGAGCTGATTGCTGTTGTAGCACAATCACCTTGTGCAGTTCCGGTGGTTGGAAATAATGACAAATATATCGGCGTTATTTCCAAAGGGATGCTATTGCAGGCATTAGATAAGGAGACACCAAATGAGTAATCAAAACGAACATCAAACTCAGCCTGTACAGAATTCAGAGGATACCCCGTCCATCGCTGCCGATAATTCCGACCCCTGGAGCAGTGGAACCAATGCTGACGATGCAACGGGTTCTGACTGGCTGGATGCCCCCGCAACTGCGGTACAGCCTGAACATTTTAATATCATGGACCCATTCCAGCACCCACTTATCCCTTTAGACTCATGGGTAACCCATGCTATTGATTGGATTGTGCTAAATTTTCGTCCTGCATTTCAGGGAATCCGCGTCCCCATTGATTTTGTTCTCAGTGGCTTTGAACAATGTCTGACATCAATACCTGCTCCCATTGCCATCCTATTTTTTGCCCTGATTGCCTGGCAGTTATCAGGCATTGGTATGGGTATTACTGCTCTGATTTCTCTGGTAATTATTGGTGCAATTGGTGCATGGCACGAATCGATGGTCACTTTATCACTGGCTCTGACATCGCTATTGTTCTGCATTATCGTTGGTTTACCACTCGGCATATGGCTGGCACACAGCAAGAGAGCCGCGAAAATTATCCAACCTCTGCTTGATGCTATGCAAACCACACCAGCATTCGTCTATCTGGTTCCGATTGTCATGCTGTTTGGCATCGGTAACGTGCCTGGAGTTATCGTCACCATTATCTTTGCTCTACCCCCAATTGTCCGTCTGACAATTTTAGGCATCAAACAGGTTCCAGCAGATCTGATAGAAGCAGCCGAATCTTTCGGCGCCAGCCCTCGTCAGATGCTGTTTAAAGTTCAATTACCACTGGCTATGCCAACCATTATGGCCGGTGTCAACCAAACCCTGATGCTGGCCCTATCAATGGTCGTTATTGCATCAATGATTGCCGTTGGTGGTTTAGGCCAAATGGTTTTGCGAGGTATTGGGCGTCTCGATATGGGGCTTGCTACAGTAGGTGGGGTCGGGATTGTTATTCTTGCGATTCTCCTTGACCGCCTAACACAGTCTTTTGGCTACAGCAACCGGGCTAAAGGCGTAAATCGCTGGTATGCCACTGGCCCAATTGGATTAGTTACCCGTTTATTTAGCCAAAAAGCATAACCTTCCAAAACACCTATCAAGCAACAATTGTTTGGTAAACACATGATGACTGCAACAGGAGGAAAAACCATGCGCAAAATAGTTATCTGGGCTATATCCCTGTCATCACTGATAAGTTCTCAATTATTCGCTGTCGAATTACCGGGTAAAGGTATCAGTGTACAACCCATACAAAGCACCCTTAGCGAAGAAACATTCCAGACGCTGATCGTCAGTAAAGCATTGGAAAAACTTGGTTATGATATCAAACCCATCAAAGAAGTGGACTACAACGTCGCCTATTCCTCTATTGCTTCTGGTGACGCAACCTTTATGGCCGTAAGTTGGGAACCACTGCACAACACCCAATATCAGGCAGCAGGTGGTAATGCCAAATTTTACCGTGTTGGTAACTACGTAGAAAATGCAGCACAAGGCTACTTGATCGATAAAAAAACAGCGGAAAAATACAACATTACTAATATTGCTCAATTAAAAGATCCGAAAATAGCCAAATTATTTGATACCAACGGTAACGGCAAAGCTGATTTAACTGGCTGTAATCCCGGTTGGGGCTGTGAAATCGCCATTAATCATCACCTTAAAGCCTATGGTTTAAACAATAGCGTTGAACACAATCAAGGTAACTATGCAGCCATGATGGCAGATACTATTACCCGCTATAAAGAAGGCAAACCCATCTTATATTACACATGGACACCTTATTGGGTTAGTGACGTGCTGAAACCAGGTAAAGATGTTGTCTGGCTGCAAGTTCCTTTCTCCGCTATGCCTAATGATGAGAAAATAGAGACGAAATTACCAAATGGCGCTAATTATGGTTTTCCACCAAGTATTATGCATATTGCTGCCAATAAAAAATGGGCAGAAGACAACCCAACCGCCGCTAAGTTATTTTCTATCATGAGAATGCCCCTTGCGGATATCAATGCCCAAAACTTGCGGATGCATAATGGTGAGGCATCACAAGCGGATATTGAACGTCACGCCAACGGTTGGATTAAGGCTCATCAGAAATTGTTTGATAGTTGGGTTAAAACTGCCGTTGAAGCCGCTGGAAAAAATTAATATTTAGAGCGTAACAGTGAATTGGTATAAAACAATTCACTGTTATTTTTTCTGATTCAGAATTCTTATTAAAATTTATATTTCAACAATTTTATACCCTATGGATTTCAAGATGGATCGCGACGGCAAGGGAGTGAATCCCCGGGAGCATAGGTAACTATGTGACCGGGGTGAGCGAGTGCAGCCAACAAAGAGGCAACTTGAAAGATGACGGGTATATAGTCATTATCGCTATATTATGGAAAATAATAGGAATTAATATCGATTTTATATTTCATTCTCAGTTCAATTTGATAGTTAAATCACAAGTTAAAGCTACCTAAAACAATGAATACTCAATAGAATTTCTTTAGTAACCATCCTCTCGGATTTATCATTGAACCTGAATAAAAATTCATTACAATGCAAAAAGTTTAGCTCGTGACTACAGACCTTTAACGAGCTGTCCACTCACCCCTAACCTGCCGTTTAAATATAAGAAAATACATTTATGGAAGAAAATATTTCCCGTACACCATTAAGTCCAGCTTTGATTGCACTGATCGCCATTGCCACAGGTCTGGTTGTCGCCAGCAACTACTATGCACAACCGCTACTCGATACGATTGCGTTACAATTTAATCTGACCGTCAACGAAGCGGGGTTTATTGTAACCACAGCTCAATTAAGCTATGCCGTTGGTCTAACATTCCTTGTGCCATTAGGTGATATGTTCGAACGACGCAGTTTAATTGTCTCAATGACAATATTAGCCACCATTGGATTACTGATTACCGCCACGTCGCAGAACATCTGGCAAATGTTACTAGGAACGGCAATGACGGGATTATTTTCGGTGGTCGCTCAAATACTGGTCCCGCTGGCCGCAACACTTGCTCTTCCCCATCAACGAGGAAAAGCTGTCGGTACGATTATGAGCGGTTTACTGCTTGGAATATTACTAGCAAGAACCATCTCAGGAACAATGGCAACTCTTGGTGGCTGGCGAACTGTTTTCTGGGTTGCCAGTGTCTCATTAGTGATTCTTTCTCTGACACTGTGGCGCTACCTGCCCCGTTATAAACAAGTAACCAATCTCAATTATTTCCAGTTACTTGGCTCTATTGTAAACCTTATCACTACAAGCCCGCTTCTAAGAGTACGCGCCCTACTAGGTGCACTGACATTTGCCAACTTCAGCCTGCTATGGACATCAATGGCATTCCTGCTTTCAGCACCTCCTTTTAACTATTCCGAAGGAGTCATCGGCTTATTTGGATTAGTCGGTGCTGCCGGAGCATTGATGGCAACCCAAACCGGGCAACTCGTTGATAAAGGAAAAGGCCCTCTGACCACCAGCATTTCTCTGGTGCTACTACTTCTTTCATGGATACCGATCGGCTTAGTCAAAGAATCACTAATTGGCTTTATAATTGGTGTTTTTCTCCTTGATATTGCGATTCAAGGTGTTCACGTTACAAATCAAAGTACGATATACCGCATCATGCCAGAAGCTAGAAATCGACTCACCGCCGCTTATATGACCAGCTATTTTATTGGTGGAGCCCTTGGCTCTCTGGTTTCAGGCTATGCTTACAAACATTCAGGTTGGTATGGCGTTGCCACCGCTGGCATGGCTATCTGTATAATAAGTCTAATCGTGTGGTTTTTAGGCAAAAAGTACGAACCAAAGACGTTGTAAGAAACAGATCATAGTAAAAGAATGCTTAAATAAAAACATTTATGAAACATTTGTTAGGGATGATATTTTCTATTTGGTTTCCTTTTGTTAATGTTATATAACATTCATATAACCAGATAGATTTTATGCCTTTTTCTGATACATCATCCCCCTTAGCCAGTAAAAAATCTTCTTTTACTGAAGGAATAATAGACAGTTTACCCATTGTTATCGGTTATATTCCCGTCGCCTTTGCTTTTGGTCTCAATGCTGTCAAACTTGGCTTCAACCCAATAGAAGCCATTTTCTTTTCATGCATCATCTACGCCGGTGCAAGCCAGTTCGTCATCACAGCTTTACTGAGTGCGGGTACATCATTATGGATTTCTGCCCTAACAATCATGGCAATGGATGTCCGCCATATTCTTTATGGTCCATCTTTAAGGCACCGTATCAAAGATAAGTTAACGGAGAAAAAAACCGTTATCTGGGCTTTCGGCCTGACAGATGAAGTTTTTGCCGCCGCTACTGCAAAACTCATTAAGAACCACCGGAGCTGGAGTGAAAATTGGATGGTTGCTATTGCCATCTGTTCCTGGCTGGCCTGGGTCGCAGGTACCGTAGCCGGCGCATTTCTTGGTAACGGTTATTTGGAATCCTATCCTGCTGTAGAAGCTGCCATGATTTTCATGTTACCAGCACTGTTTCTCAGTTTTCTTCTTGCTTCTTGTAGAAAGCAAAATAGTTATTGTGTTGCAACCGCACTAACCGGGGCACTTTTAGGGATTACATTTTTCTCAATTCCAATTGCTATTCTGGCAGGTATTGTCGGTGGTTGTATCGCGGCACTGTTACAACCACAAAACAATTGCAATGACTCTTCTGAACAAAAGGAAACACCATGATTGATAGCAAGATTTTGCTCATTGGACTATTTGTTGGGTTAGCTAACTTTTCATTTCGCTATCTGCCACTACGATTTGGGAAAGCACGCCAATCTGCCGGCAGGAAAAGTGGAAAAACAAGCATTATTCTTGACAGTATTGGTATTGCATCCATTTGTTCTTTACTCATTGTATCAGGTGTACCTGATGTGATGAGAGAGAGTCAAAAACTACTCCCTACCCTCATAGGTTGTCTGACCATCTGTTTAGTCTTTTACAAAACAAAGCAAATTATACTCGCAACACTATTTGGTGCGCTACTTTTTGGACTAACATTCAAAATATTTATGAATTAGGTATCAATATCAAAAGAAATATGATGATAACAAATAACTACAATTGCTAAATTTATCTTTTAATATACCATTTGGATGTTTGATAACAAAAGTTATCTTACCAGTTGAAACTAATAAGGTATCTAAATAATGGAAAGTTCGTTTACGCCTACCGAAGAATTACTGAATATTCGTGCAGCACAGCAAGCCAAATTAAATAAAGATATCCCTTATCAAGAGATCCTGTTGACTAGGTTATCAATGCACGTCCAAAGTAAATTGCTTGAAAACCGTAACAATATGCTGAAAGCTCAAGGTATCAATGAAACTTTGTTCATGGCCCTGATGATCCTTGATACTAAAGAAAGCCACAGCATCCAACCATCAGAATTAAGTGCCGCATTAGGTTCTTCCCGTACTAACGCCACGCGTATTGCTGATGAATTAGAAAAGCAGGAGTGGATTGAAAGAAAGGAAAGTCATAACGACCGCCGTTGCCTTCATCTTCATCTGACAGAACAAGGTACAAAATTTTTAAATAATTTGCTTCCACCTCAACATGAATGCCTGAGAAGACTTTGGTCATGCCTTGACCAGGAGGAACAAAAACAGTTAGAAAAGTTAATGAGAAAATTACTGGTCAGACTTGATACAATGGGCGATTGTATCAAAAAATAGCTTGTTGTTTAATCGATCAATTTTTATCCAAACAATACTTTCTTGGTTCAATTGTTCGAAAAAATTTTCCAGTTAGCCAAGATGATATTTTCTGCAAAAAGCTAACGACTATTCTTCGATAACATTGGATCCTGTGTCATTCATCTTTCCAGTAGTGATCTATACCGCTACTGGAAAGTGATCTAAAAATAGTATTACTAGAAGATAAACAACAAGCATGGGGAGTTACTATGAGTGCAGATGAGTCAATAGAAGTACAAGTGGCACAAGATCCAACCAGTAGCAAAAAAAGGCAACGCAGTCGTGCCTTAGTGTTATTAACCCTTATTTTTACCCTGCTCGGTGTTGCCTACTTTTTCTATTGGTTTCTCATTTCACGCCACCATCAAGAAACAGATAACGCCTATGTTACAGGTAATCAAGTTCAGATCATGTCGCAAGTTGCTGGCACTGTAATCACAGTTAACTTTGATAATACTGACTTTGTGAAAAGCGGTAGTATATTGGTACAGCTCGATCCCCGTGATGCAGAATTAGCATTAGAAAAAGCAAAAACAACATTAGCTAACAGCGTTCGCCAGACTCATCAACAGATAGTTAACAGCAAACAATATCAGGCTAACATCGCGCTACGCAGATCCGAATTAACTAAAGTTCAAAATGATCTTAGCCGTCGTGAAATACTTAGCGCTCAAAAAGTCATTGGTAAAGAAGAGCTACAACATGCACAGGAAGCTGTCGCCAGCGCCCGAGCTGCTCTAGATATTGCAATTGAACAATACAACGCTAATCAAGCAATTGTCCTGGATACACCTTTAGAGAAGCAACCGGCTATTGAACAAGCTGCAACGGAAGTCCGTAATGCTTGGCTAGCGTTACAACGCACGAAAATAGTCAGCCCAATCGATGGTTATGTCTCACGCCGTAGTGTACAAGTTGGTGCACAAATCAATAAAAATACTCCACTGATGGCGATAATTTCGGCAAACGATATGTGGATCGAAGCCAACTTCAAGGAGACACAAATTTCTGGTATGCGTATTGGTCAACCCGTGGAAATCACCAGCGATTTCTATGGTGGAAACAGAGTATTTAGCGGCAAAATCACTGGCCTTGATATGGGTACCGGCAGCGCTTTCTCTTTATTACCCGCTCAGAACGCCAGTGGTAATTGGATTAAGGTTGTACAACGTTTACCCGTCCGCATTGAGCTTAATCCTGGACAACTAGAAAAATACCCATTACGCATCGGCCTCTCGACTAAAGTCAGAGTAGATACTACGAATCCTGATGGACCCGTTCTGTCTGATAGAACACGCACTAAATCAGCTTATCACACCACTGCTCTGACAATAGATATGTCTCCTGCCAATAAAATAGTTAATGACATTACTAATAGTAATGCTGGAAAATAATATCGGAGGTCAAGGTGATGAGACAGCCGCTTACAGGTGCCAAACTTGCATGGATGACCATTGCGTTATCCTTGGCAACGTTCATGCAAGTGTTAGATTCTACCATTGCTAACGTAGCGATACCCACGATTTCAGGTAACTTAGGATCATCAAATTCTCAAGGGATCTGGGTAATTACCTCTTTCGGGGTTGCCAATGCGATTTCTATCCCAATTACTGGATGGCTGGCAAAACGCATCGGCGAAGTTAAGTTATTCATCTGGTCAACCGCTCTATTTTCCATAGCTTCTTGGTTATGCGGTATTTCCAACAGTCTTGGTATGCTAATCTTCTTCCGGGTTATTCAAGGATTAGTTGCGGGTCCTCTTATTCCCCTTTCACAAAGTCTACTACTGAACAATTATCCACCAGCCAAAGGAAATATGGCGTTGGCATTATGGTCAATCACGATTATCATCGCGCCAATTTTCGGCCCTATTTTGGGTGGCTACATCAGTGATAACTACCATTGGGGATGGATTTTCTTTATCAACGTTCCTGTTGGTATAGCGATTATTCTGATTACTATGCAAACGCTGAAAGGGCGTGAAACCCAAACAGAGATTAAACCTATCGACACAATAGGACTCGTGTTGTTAGTGGTCGGCGTTGGTTGTTTACAAATTATGCTAGATCAGGGGAAAGAACTGGACTGGTTTAATTCTACAGAAATTATCGTTTTGACCGTTATCGCAATCATCTCATTAGCATTTCTGGTGGTATGGGAACTGACCGATAATAGCCCAATTATTGACCTATCACTGTTTAAAGAGCGCAATTTTACCATTGGTTGCTTCTGTTTGAGCTTAGCTTATATGCTCTATTTCGGCACAATTGTGTTATTACCTCAGTTATTACAGGAAGTGTTCGGTTATACAGCAACCTGGTCAGGTCTTGCATCAGCACCGGTAGGATTGTTGCCACTAATCATTTCGCCACTGATTGGTAAATTCAGCAATAAAGCAGATATGCGCTACATAGTGACATTCAGTTTTGTTGTTTATGCCATCTGTTATTACTGGCGTGCATATACATTCGAACCAGGCATGGATTTTGCCGCAGTCGCATGGCCTCAGTTTATCCAGGGGTTTGCTATTGCCTGTTTCTTTATGCCACTCACAACCATTACCCTTTCCGGCTTGCCGGCAGAGCGAGTGGCATCTGCATCCAGTTTATCGAATTTTATTCGAACACTGGCGGGTTCAATAGGCACATCACTAACGACAACCATGTGGACCCAACGCGAGTCAATGCATCATTCCCATTTTACTGAGCATATCAATCCTTATAGTCCCGATACTCAACGGATCTATCAACAATTATCGGAATTAGGCATGAATAACCAGCAAATTTCTGCTTATCTAGCAAAAGAAGTTACCCATCAAGGACTCATAATCTCAGCCAATGAAATTTTTTGGCTTTCAGCCGGAGTATTCCTGATTTTGATTATGCTCGTCTGGCTAGCCAGGCCACCATTTACCCAAGGAAGTAAAAAAGGCATGGGCGGAGCCCACTGAATCTTAAATGGCAAAACCGGGAGCACTCCAGCTCCCGCTTTTCCTAATCAAGCTTTATTCTGTCGCCACCATTCAGCTAACAGAATGCCAGTTGCAACAGAAACGTTCAGACTTTCAACCAAACCCGACCCACCGACGAACAAACTCATATCACCATGTTCCCAAGCACTGTCACTCAAACCATCGCGTTCTTGACCAAGTACCAGAACCATTTTTTCCGGTAATTCAGCTTTAGCTAAAGCGGTACTACCTTTATGGCTGGATGTCGTAACAATGGTGTAACCCGCTTTACGAAAGTTATTCAGCGTAGTGACCAAGCTATCAGCATCAATACCTTTAATATGCTCAGCACCACCTTCTGCTGTACGAATAGCCGCGCCCGACTCCAGCAAGGCCACATCCTGCAAAATCACCCCTTGCACACCGAAATGTGCACAACTTCGCATAATCCCGCCAAGGTTATGAGGATTACCCACATCTTCAAGAGCCAAAACACAATCCTTTACTGGAGCATCTTTCAAGTAGGTCTCTGCATCCAAACCGTTGCGTTTCTTAATCAGAAAACAAACACCACCATGATGTTCAGTACCTGACACTTTTGTCAGTTCAGCCTCATCCACAACATGATAGGCTTTACGATTAGCAGCCATCCATTTCAGCGCATTGCGGAAACGTGGTGTCACTGACTCAACGAACCATGCACGAACTATCGCTTCAGAACGGTTTTTAAACATCGCCTGACAAGCATTTTCGCCATAAATCCGAGTTTCTTCCATTCGCTGACGACGGAGCTGTTCAGGATCAATCTGGCTTTTCCCACTGATACCACCATGCATTGGCGTTACAGAATCACTCTCAGGGCGTGACACTGTTTTCCAAGGCGATCTTTCACGCTCATTGGCACGCGGAGAACGGGATGTTCGCTCATTGTCCCGACGACGCTGACCCTGATCACGTCCCTTACCAGATGGACGTTTGTTATTATTACGGCTGTCATTATCGCCCTCACTGCGGACATACATCACTTTGACTTTGCCATTTTTACCACTGTATGAATCGTTCATTCGTTTCTCCAACTGCTTTATGGCGCGAAGATTACCTGATGTGCGCATCTTAAGCTACCTCTGACAACTATAATCCATTAAAATGCGCCCTTAATTTTCCTGCTTTCGGCGAGACATGCCGTACTTGCTATGGAAGGCACAATCTGGCTACCTGTTGAAACAGCCCCCCACCGAAGATATTCAAGCTACAGCTTGGTACTATTTTGCAACAAACTGGCAATTTAATTACTTCTCAGCAACTGCATCCGATAGCGTAAATCACAGCAACAATTTGCGAAATCCGCTACAGTTATCGACTAACCCCACGAATAAGGAGCCTCCTGATGAGCCAGCGCGGACTTGAAGCTTTATTACGCCCTAAATCCATTGCGGTAATTGGTGCCTCAGAAAAACCAGAACGAGCGGGTTCAGTTATGATGCGTAACTTGCTTGCAGGAGGCTTTGCCGGACCAATACTACCGATTACACCCAATAGCCGTTCTGTTCAAGGGGTTTTAGCTTACCCTTCAATAGATAAATTACCGATTACACCAGACTTGGCTGTTATTTGTACTCATCACCGCCGTAATTTGCAATGTTTAGAACAACTGGGGCAGTTGGGTTGCAAAACGGTGATTATCCTTTCTTCACCAACGTCCCAATTCGCTGAACTAAAGCAGTGCTGCCAGCACTATAGTATCCGACTACTTGGGCCAAACAGTTTAGGTGTATTAGCCCCCTGGCAAGGGCTGAATGCCAGCTTTTCTCCGGTTCCAATACTCAAAGGGAAATTGGCCTTTATTTCTCAATCGGCGGCAGTCTCAAATACGATTCTTGATTGGGCAAAACACCGGGGAGTCGGATTTTCCTACTTTATAGCATTAGGTGACAGTGTAGATATCGATATCGATCATCTGCTTGATTTTCTGGCTCGTGACAGTAAAACCAGCGCTATCCTGCTCTATCTAGAGCATATTCATGATGCCCGTCGCTTTCTTTCAGCATCTAGAAGTGCCTCCCGCAATAAACCTATTTTGGTGGTTAAAAGCGGCCGTACTAAGCGGGCACAGAAATTACTTGGTGAACAACAAAATCTGGATGCGGCTTATGATGCAGCAATTCAGCGAGCAGGGTTATTACGCGTGCAAGATACACATGAAATGTTTTCTGCTGTAGAAACGTTAAGCCATATGTCACCTTTACGGGGAGAACGGCTATTTATCGTCAGCAATGGTGCTGCTCCAGCCGCAATGGCGCTGGATGCGTTATTCCGCCGTAACGGTAAGCTCGCAATATTAGGTGAAGAGACAACAAAGGCATTAAAAACACAACTACCAGAAACTATCTCCCTACATAACCCGCTAGATTTAAAAGATGACTCCACGGTGGAACGTTATATCGCTGCGTTAAAACCGTTACTAGATAGCCACGACCATGATGCTCTGTTACTTATTCACTCTCCTAGCGCAATTGCTCCCGGTATTCAAACCGCAACCAAAGTCATTGAAACAATCCGCAAACACCCACGGGGAAAATGGCTAACTATCTTTACCAATTGGTGCGGTGAATACTCTTCACAAGAAGCCCGCCGTCTGTTCAGTGAAGCAGGTATTCCAACTTATCGCACCCCTGAAGGCGCGATTACTGCTTTCATGCACATGGTTGAATATCGCCGCAATCAGAAACAATTAACAGAAACACCCGCGCTACCAGCAAACATCACAGCTAACACAGCACGTGCCCATCAGTGCATACAACAGGCTCTGGAACAGGGAAATTCTCGTCTGGATACTCATGAAGTTCAACCTATTCTGGAAGCTTATGGTCTCAATACATTGCCAACATGGATTGCTCATAACAGTGATGAAGCAGTCAATATTGCCCAACAGATCGGTTATCCTGTTGCGTTGAAATTACGCTCGCCAGATATCCCGCATAAATCAGAAGTTCAGGGAGTGATGCTCTATTTGCGAAATGCAAATGAGGTCAAGGCTTCTGCTCAAGCGATTATCGAACGTGTCAATCAGAATTTCCCACACGCAAGAATTCAAGGACTATTAGTTCAGAGCATGGCAAACCGTGCTGGTGCACAAGAGCTACGAATTGCGGTTGAACAAGATGAAGTATTTGGCCCACTGATTATGTTAGGTGAAGGAGGTATTGAGTGGTCACAGGAAACACAAGCAGCCGTTGCGCTGCCACCTCTTAATATGGCGTTAGCGCGATATCTGGTTATTCAGGCGATTAAAAGTAGAAAAATTAAGCTCAGGGGAGCGCCTCAATCATTAGATGTACTGGCACTCAGCCGACTGTTAGTTCAGGTATCTAATCTGTTACTTGATTGCCCGCAAATTGTACGACTAGATATTCATCCATTACTGGCTTCTGGCGATGAATTCACATTATTGGATGTATCAATGGAATTATCTTCGATAGACGGTGATCCACGAACTAGATTAGCTATCCGTCCATATCCAAGCGAACTAGAAGAAACTATAAAACTCAAAGGGGGCGCAGAATGCCTGCTACGTCCGATTCTGCCAGAAGATGAACCGTTGCTGAAAGATTTTATCGGCCAGGTTACGAAAGAAGATCTCTATTACCGCTACTTTAGTGAAATCAGCGAATTCACACACGATGATCTGGCAAATATGACTCAGATTGATTACGACCGTGAAATGGCATTTGTTGCCGTACGACATCCTAAAACGACCCCAGAAATTATCGGGGTTACTCGTGCCATAGCTGACCCTGATAATGTCGAAGCAGAATTCGCTGTGCTAGTGCGTTCTGACTTAAAAGGGATCACACTTGGATATCAACTTATGACAAAACTGATTAACTATACACGAGAACATGGCATAAGCCGCCTCAACGCCATCACCATGCCAGAAAACCGTACTATGATAAAACTGGCTAAAAAACTGGGATTTACCATAGATGTTCAATTTGAGGATAGCATTGTAAACTTATCCCTTGAACTCTGAATCAACTACGTGATGAACCGCACAGACTTGCATCATTAGGCATTAGATCGTTAAATCATGCTCACAATTAGCCAGACTAATGGTATTATCGCCAGATCATTTGATTCATTGCTTTACATATACCCTATGGATTTCAAGATGGATCGCGACGGCAAGGGAGCGAATCCCCGGGAGCATAGATAACTATGTGACCGGGGTGAGTGAGTGCAGCCAACAAAGAGGCAACTTGAAAGATGACGGGTATAATAGTCTTTTAGCCATCCAACATAAGAGAAAAAGCGCACTGTGATGTTGTCTAAATTCAAACAAGCTAAACATCAACAACACCTTGCACAACTGCCTAAGCTACCTCAGTCAGTTGCTGATGTTAAAACACTTTATCAACCTGAAGTGTTCCGCAGCACCCTGCTGGAAAAAATTGCTAACGCTGAAAAACATATTTATATCATCTCCCTCTATCTGGAAAATGATGATGCAGGGAAAGATATCCTTAATGCACTTTATACAGCTAAACAACAACGCCCAGACTTGGACATTAAAGTGCTCGTTGACTGGCATCGAGCACAACGTGGACGAATTGGTGCGGCTGCAATGGTAACGAATGCCGATTGGTATTGTTCTATGGCAGAAGCTTATCCTGATGTGAAAATTCCGGTACTAGGTGTACCTGTAAATACCCGCGAAGCACTGGGTGTTTTACATTTAAAAGGTTTTATCTTTGACGATACTGTGGTTTATAGCGGAGCAAGTATTAATGATGTTTATCTCCACCAACATGATAAATACCGTTATGATCGCTACCACTTGCTTCACAATGCAAAACTTGCAGAAATAATGAAACACTTTGTTGATAATTACATTATCGCTACAGGAGCCGTACAGAAACTGGATTGTAAAAACCGTCCTCGTATTCCTGAAATTAAAAATTTGATCCGTCAATTACGTTTTTCTCTGCGGCACACTACCTATAAAATAAATAATCAGGCAACGAATGACGAACTATCTGTCACTCCACTTGCCGGTCTGGGAAAGAAAAATCTACTAAATAAAACCATTAGTCATCTGATCGCCAGCACAGAACAAAAGCTGATTATTTGCACTCCGTATTTTAATCTTCCAGCCATCATTGTCCGACGGATTGTTCATCTACTTCGTAAAGGTAAACATGTGGAAATTATTGTTGGCGATAAAACTGCCAACGATTTTTATATTCCACCGGAAGAACCATTTAAAATTATCGGTGCATTGCCCTATTTATATGAAATTAATCTGCGCCGTTTCATCAGTAGACTACAGCGTTATGTTGACAACAATCAACTGACTATCAGGTTATGGAAAGATGGTGATAATAGCTACCATCTAAAAGGTGTTTGGGTGGATAATCAATGGCAATTGATTACAGGAAATAATCTTAATCCTCGTGCCTGGGGACTGGATTTAGAAAATGCCATTCTTATCCACGATCCTCATAAAGAAATGCAGGAGCAACGTACAAAAGAACTGCACTGTATCCGTACTTATACTACGGTTGTCAGTGATTATCAGGAATTGGACAGCATCCAGCTTTACCCAGTCAAAGTACGTAAACTTATCCGCCGCTTACGTCGCATCCGGGTAGACAAACTGATTAGTCGTATTCTTTAATTGAATCGATAAAGCGAATTATCTTTTCTAAATCAAATCTCCTGATATTGAATAATCGCGGGAGATTTTTACCATCTAACTTTAATTTGATAAATCTCAACTTTGTTTAAATAATAGTAATATTCAAAAGTACGTAAATCTAGATTTATAGATTAAAAAAATATAAAACAACCAATTCTGTTAACACTCTATTTTCAACAAAAAATTAATCGAATTACAATCCTCAAATATTCTATTTTGAAATGTTATTTCTCTGCTCGGAATATCTTATTAATCATATACCGATTTAAAGTTTAATATATATAATTCCTTTTCCCAATTTCATTCATTTATATACCCAATGGATTTCAAGATGGATCGCGACGGCAAGGGAGTGAATCCCCGGGAGCATAGATAACGATGTGACCGGGGTGAGCGAGTGCAGCCAACAAAAAGGCAACTTGAAAGATGACGGGTATATAACGCGCGTCACTAATTATGCCTGGGGTAAAATAGAATTTTATTAAAACCTCAGGCATAAAAACACCTATTTTATCACCACAAGTAAATTTTAAATTAAAAATAAACCATTTAAAAATATATCGAAATAATATCGATTAATTACAAATTAAATAAATAAATTCATTAAAACAGAAAATAACTCAATTTATTTAACCATATTAAATCCGTTCATTTTATTTATATTAGCTAATAATTAAACCCAAAATTAAATATATAAAAACATTAAGTTAATTTAAATAAAAAACCTATTTAAACCCCTAATAAAAAGATATTAAAAAACATTCTTTCATCTAACAATATAAACAGAAAACCAAGAATTTTTAATTACCATTACAGATGAAAATATATATTAAACTCTTTTTAAATCAATAAGATACCCAATAAATATGGGCATCTTATTGGTAATTTTAAACGAGTTCTGTCATCACTAATTTCGCTATTTCGAAATAGATAATCAGCCCTGTACCATCAATAAACGTGGCAATAAAAGGAGCAGATACAACAGCCGGATCAACAGATAGCCTTTTCAATACCATTGGAATAATGGAAGAAACAATGGCACTCCAGAGGGTGATTGCAATGATGGCCAAACTAACAGCAATCGTCACTTCAATACCGACACCTAATACCCAGGCACGGATAAGCGCGGCAAAACCTATCGTTATTGCAACTAAAAATGAAGTGGAAATCTCTTTACGTAACACAGCCCATAGATTACGCAAACTCACTTCCCCCAATGCCATTGCTCTGACCAAAGTTGAGGTAATTTGCGTCCCGCTGTTGCCCCCCGTTCCTATTAATAACGGAATGAAAAATGCGAGAGAGATTACCGCTTCCAATTGATCTTCAAATGCTTTAAGCACAGCACCGGTATAAGCTTCTGCAACGAATAGTAATAATAACCACCCGACACGCTTACGCCATAATGTTATTGGGCTGGTACTAAGATAAGGCCGCTCCAGAGGTAAAGTTGCCCCCTGCAAATGAGCATCCAACGTATTTTCATCTTCAACCAACTCAGCAATATCCTGTGATCGTAGTACCCCAACCAATTTGCCAAAATGAGTAACCGGGACACTATCCATACCACTGTGATTTATCAAATTATAAACATCATGACGCGACTGTTCCGGTGATACGGAAAAATAGCTTTGCCTCATAATATCTGACACAAATAAATCATCGGCTACAGTGAATAACACTTTCACCGGTAATATGCCATTAAGATAGCCTTCAGCATCAATAACATATAGGTAAGTTGGGATCTGCTCACCTTCAAGCTGATCAATCAAATGACTTTTTACCGACAAAACAGAATCAGCAACAGATACAGAAATGAAACATTGGCTCATATATGCGCTGACCGTTGTCTCTTCATTTTTCAATCGATGTTTCCGCTGCTGATCAGCATTTATTTCATTAATAGAATGATTAGCAATCGCTAATGCATCCATTTTTTCATGGGATGTGACTTTCATGATGTTGGTCCCTATTACTGTTGTGAACTTCAAACAGCACTCACATAGGGGCGAAACCAGATGAGAGAATGCAACGACTATCTCTACGTCTCGGTTTTAGCACTATACAACGTATCCTGAGTTATCAGAAAGTTACATGGGGATATACCTTGGTTCGATATATCCTGTCCTAATCTTGGGCGTCTCTCGACGTCGTCAGATCAGCAACCTGTGTTTGTATAGGAGCCTCGCCTAACGAGATACTGCACTTAGAATGCGGCGCACATTGTAAACAAGAGTCGTAATAATTCAAAATTGAAAGTTAGTTTGTTTAATTTTCATTTAAGTTTTATTTAAGTTTTATTTAAGTTTCATTTAAGTTTATGATGATAATAAAAAAACGGCATAAATTTCCACCTCTCGCCGTTTAATGAGAATAATCCTATGAAGGAGTTATTCATTTTTTGATCTCTTAGACTCAATTTTTTCAACTTCAGCAATCAATTGGTCAGCCGTTTTACCATCCAGCAATTTATAAAACTTTTGTTTCGATTCTTTCATGTCATTATTAGAACCTGATTTAACCAAATCATTAAAATCGATACTATTAAACATAGCCGATTGAATTGATTCATCAAACTTCACTTTTTTATCATCAGGTAGCCTATCTCTTACTTTTTCAATGGATGCTTTCAACGCGATTTCATTAGAAGCATCCATTTTAGGTTGGCTATCACAGCCAGCTAATACACATCCTAATAAACAAATTACTAACAATCTTTTCATATTCATCACCACAGAATATTAAACAAGGGAATAATAACAGAAGCAGAAACAATAAACCGTTTATACCCGTTATCTTTCAAGTTGCCTCTTTGTTGGCTGCACTCACTCAGCCCAATCACATCGTTATCTATGCTCCCGGGGATTCGCTCCCTTGCCGTCGCGATCCATCTTGAAATCCATAGGGTATATAATTAGCCAAATTGATAAAAAATAGCAAATAAAATGAAATTTCTCATCATGTTATTCCAGAATAATTATCTTTGTGGTTAGCAGCTACGATGCCAAAATCCGATCATTTGTTATTTCTTCGACAACATAAAAAACGACTTTCTGCCAAATCGACCAAATGCTTAAAACACCCAATCAACCGACAACATGACAGATCCAGATACGATCACAGTAACTGCCGATATTCAGACCAATAATGTAGTTGGAACCATCATCTTACTGGAAAAAGCGGGTATCCCGGTTATCTTTGCTAAATTCCTGCCTCCGAAATTATTTGAAGATATCGATCCACAAGCTGACAGCCTATATCTGCATAAAACTTTTACCTCCCTTGATGGTAACGGGGTATTCTGGGTTACAGCAAAATAATATTGCCTTTCAATCCGTTGGTATATTCCAACAGATATTTAATCGCACCCTTTACTTATAATTTCTGTTCGTTAATATACCTAATATTTTATATAACACGCTAATAGACATCTATTATTTTGTAATCTACTATAGTTGATGCCAAAAAAAATATAAAACATGACAAGGTAAATTCGGTTAAGTAATAAATATAAAACACAAATATATTCACATAATGAAACTATACCCTATGGATTTCAAGATGTATCGCGACGGCAAGGGAGCGAATCCCCGGGAGCATAGATAACTATGTGACCGAGGTGAGTGAGTGCAGCCAACAAAGAGGCAACTTGAAAGATGACGGGTATATAGACAAGGTACAGAAACCAGATTATATGGATGATCTGCGAGGAATCATTCGCTCTTTACTAACAAAAATGAAAAATAAAATAATCCAACGAAATAGATTCTTTATGTAACTATTCTTAAACCAAAGTACTCGGAGTATGTTAATGAAACGATTACATGATATTGAGAAAGAGATGTTGCCCGTTGAATCCTACAAAATGCTTATTGGTGGGCAATGGGTAGATAGTGTATCCAAAGCAACGACCAAAAGTTATAACCCGGCGACAGGAGAACTATTGGCTGAATATGCATCCGGTAATGCTGAAGATGTCGATCTTGCTGTCAGCGCTGCAAAACAAGCCTTCCACGCCTGGAGTCAAACCTCCGCAATCGAAAGACAATCAGCTTTGCTGAAAATTGCTGACTTACTAGAAGCAGAACAAGAACGTTTTGCCATCCTTGAATCACTGGATACTGGCAAACCATTACATGAATCCCTGAATATGGATCTACCCGCCAGCATTGACCAGTTCCGCTATTTTGCGGGGGTGATCCGTTCCCATACCGATGAAGCTTCAGTTCTGGATACCAATACACTTAGCTTGGTGATCCGTGAACCCATTGGTGTTGTCGGACAGGTAATTCCCTGGAATTTCCCACTACTGATGGCAGCATGGAAACTGGCTCCTGCTCTTGCAGCGGGCAATACCATTGTTATTAATCCGGCAACACTGACATCAATCACTCTGCTTGAATTGGGCAGAATATTGGATAAAGTCCTGCCAGCCGGGGTGGTTAACATTGTTACAGGTCGTGGTTCAGTCGTTGGTCAAGCCATTCTGGATCATGAAGATGTCGAAAAAGTGGCATTCACTGGTTCCACCAGAGTAGGTTATACCGTGGCCGAAGCCGCAGCCAAAAAGCTGATCCCTGCAACACTGGAGCTTGGTGGTAAATCAGCCAATATTATCTTCCCTGATGCCAATATGAAAAAAGCAGTAAAATATGCGGCCAGAGCTATTTTGCTGAATCAGGGTCAAGCGTGTGAATCAGGCTCCCGGTTGTTCCTGCATAAAGATATTCATGATGAATTCCTCAAATCGCTGAAAGCAGAATTCGAATCCATCCAGGTTGGTGATCCATTGGAAAAAGAAACTCAGATGGGAAGCCAAGTCAGCCAGGAACAAATGGAAAAAATTCTCGGATACGTGGAAATTGCGAAAGAAGAGGGTGCAACCATTTTCACGGGTGGTAAACGCATTACTGGAAAAGGTTATGACGATGGTTTCTTTATTCAACCAACCATCATTACCGATGTCACTAATGACATGCGAGTCGCACGCGAAGAGATTTTTGGCCCTGTATTGGCCGTCATACCATTCAGCGAAGAAGAAGACGTCATCAGAATGGCAAATGATTCTGATTATGGCCTGGCTGGTGCTGTCTGGACACAAGATATCGACCGAGCACTACGCGTAGCTAAAGCTGTCAGAACCGGCCGTATGTGGATTAACACTTACCATGAACTGCCAGCTCACGCCCCATTTGGTGGCTACAAAAAATCAGGCATTGGCAGAGAAACACACAAAATGATGTTGGATGCTTACACTCAGGTCAAAAACATCTATATCAAAACCAGTGAAGAATAATCTCAATCAGTGATGAGAAAAGCCTTCCAAACGGAAGGCTTTTATTCAAATTTTTTCTTTAATATCAACACTATCTGCATTCACATCTTTAATATGTTCTTTCGTCAGCCGATAAACAACTGGGCTTAACAATGCTAATGCAATCAGGTTCGGTATTGCCATCATCGCATTCAATGTATCCGCCAATAACCAGACAAAATCCAATGACTGAGTAGCACCTACCATCAAAGCAATAATCCATACTACACGGAAAGGCGTAATGGCTTTTTGCCCAAATAGATACTGAGTACATTTTTCACCGTAGAAACTCCAGCCAAGAATTGTGGTAAAGGCAAATATTACCAGAGCGCCCACGACAATATAGTTGCCACCAGGAATCGCCATAGCGAAAGAAGTCGCTGTCAGTGTCGCACCTGTCTGACCGTTCAACCAACCACCAGTAATGACGATAGTTAAGCCAGTGATGGAGCAAACAATAATAGTATCGATGAAAGTACCTAGCATAGCGATCAACCCCTGGCGAATCGGGTTTTGAGTTTTAGCTGTTGCATGAGCAATCGGCGCGCTTCCCAATCCCGCTTCATTAGAGAAAATGCCACGAGCTACACCAAAACGAATTGCCGCCCACACTGCTGCGCCCGCAAAGCCACCTTGCGCCGCAACAGGTGTAAATGCAGATTTAACAATCAGAACAAATGCAGCGGGAATTTCACTGAAATTTATCCCCAGAACAATAATCCCGGCAGCAAGATAGGCAACCGTCATAAATGGCACTAATTTACCTGCTACATCAGCAATACGTTTAATACCCCCGATAAGCACTGCACCAACTAGAATTGCCAATACGACGGCCGTTACCATGGTAGAAACGCCAAAGTTACTTTGCAGCACATCAGCAACAGAATTCGCCTGTACGGTATTACCGATACCGAAACAAGCAATACTGCCAAATACCGCAAACAACGTCCCCAACCAGGCCCACTTTTTACCTAAACCGTTTTTTATGTAATACATGGGGCCACCAACATAGTGACCGTTTTTGTCAACCTCACGGAAACGGACTGCCAGTACTGCCTCTGAATATTTGGTTGCCATGCCCACTAATGCAGTTATCCACATCCAAAACAGTGCGCCTGGCCCACCCAATACAACTGCGGTAGCCACGCCAGCGATATTACCCGTTCCTATGGTGGCAGAAAGCGCAGTCATCAGTGCGTTAAATGGCGATATCTGCCCTTCTCCCCGCTGATGGTTACGCTCAAATAGTAATTTAAAACCCGTTCCCAATTTACGTATAGGCAGAAAAGAGAGGCGGAGCTGCATGAACAACCCAACCCCCAAAAGACCGATCATCATCGGTACTCCCAATACTACCCCGTTAATAGCACTCAGCCATTCTGTGATTAATCCCATATATTCCCTCGGATGTTTCATAACAAAATAACAACATATTCGCAGCAACTTAATAAAGAATATTTATAGAAAATATGCGAGAAAAAATTTCGTAAAAATGGAAAAAGATTTGATACTTGTGAGTGATATCACTTGATAGAATTTTAAGATTAGAATGTTCAAAAATTTATCACGCCCAATACATTAAAAAATATTTAGGTATAAACCGCTCCCTTAATCAAAATAACTTACTAGAATATTTAATTACTTAAACTAATAAAAACAAAACATTATTCTTTATACTCCGATTTTTATCAATTAATGAACTGATTAATATTATTTTTAAAAGCAATTTTTTAAGAAATAAATCATTGAGTATAAATTATCAGCGATTTTTCTGAGAATATCTTACTCGCTCTACCTATCATGTTTTTCCTTTTAAACAAACCACTATCCGAACTGACTCATTATTAAGAAACATATCAAAGAAAATAAGAGCGCATTGATAAAATTTCTCCGGCCTCATAAGCCGGAGAAAAGGCGATCAATCCTTATACCTTATACCTTATAACTGTATTGATAATATCCGCTAGAATCATAATAGAGACCAGACTTATTCTCTACCGCGTTTAGCAACACACCTTTAATATGAATGCCATTTTGCCTAAATCGGCGAATAGTAACATTAACTTCTTTAACCCTTGTTTTATGATAACGTGCAATTAACAATGAAGTTCCTGCATATCTCCCAATAATCGCAGCATCAGTTACAGCCAAAATAGGAGGAGTATCTACCAAGACATAATCATAATGCTCTTCTGCCCAAGATAATAATTCTTTAAGTCTATTATGCATAAGTAATTCTGACGGGTTTGGCGGAATAGCACCTCGATTGACAAAATCAAGCTCAGTAAGATACGTTCTGGTAATAATCCCTTTTAACTGATGTTGACCAGACAAATATTCAGAAAGCCCCATAGATTGAGGACTTTCCAAGATTTTATGTAAACGACCTCTTCTCATATCTGCATCGATTAAAAGCACGCGTTTATTACTTAATGCCAATACAGCGGCAAGATTTACTGAAATAAAAGACTTTCCTAATTCAGGAGCAGAACCTGAAAGAAGAATAATTTTGTTTGCAGATTCCATCATTGAAAAATGCAAGGTTGTTCTAAGGCTACGCAATGCTTCAATAGCTAAATCAGTGGGATCTTGAATAGCTAATAACCGCAATTTCTGACAATGAGTTTGCTTTTTCTGTTGTT
Source organism: Photorhabdus kayaii (assembly GCF_025384895.1). Classification (NCBI taxonomy): domain Bacteria; kingdom Pseudomonadati; phylum Pseudomonadota; class Gammaproteobacteria; order Enterobacterales; family Morganellaceae; genus Photorhabdus; species Photorhabdus kayaii. Next base: position 4,647 of record NZ_JAJAFZ010000018.1, on the reverse strand, counting down.
GATCAAGTTTGATCTGAGTCTCAGATAGTGGAATAGTAGCGTAAACGGAAACACCGATTTCTTCCAATTGTTCGGGGCTTTCGATGCCTTTACGAAACATGACTCGTATGCAAATCAACCCAGCCGACAATATAAATCCCAATACCATCATCGATGCAATAATCAATAACTTCTTCGGTTTTACCGCTGAGCTTTCTACAATAGCTTCATCGATAATACGCACATTACCCACTGTCCCCGCTTTCACGATATTCAACTCTTGCTGTTTATTGAGTAACTGCACATAAATTTCTTGGTCAACTTGAACATCTCTGGTCAAACGTAAAATTTCCTGCTGTGTTTTAGGTAACCGTTTGATTGATTGATTCAGCCCCTTTTTGGTCTCAACCAAAGTCTTACGTTTATCAAGCAACGCAACATAAGCGGGATGTTGTTTGGTATACAACTGCTGTAATTCAGCTTCTTTGAAAGTCAATTCATTAATCTGTTTCTCAATTTGGACCAATGTCTCCAGAGCCGATTTTGCTTCAAGTGATAAATCGATAGATTCATTCGCTTGACGATATTGATTAAGCAATTCTTCAGAACGATTGAGCTCAATTTTAACTTTAGGCAAATGATTTTTTAAGAAATTAAGGCTACTTTCAGCCTCTTCCATCTTTCTTATCACATTTTGTTGCAAGTAATTTTTACCAATACTATCCAGTATCAATTTTATTCTTGCACGATCATCACCTTCTATTTCAAGCAAGATAATACCGGTATTATTACCTTTTTCTTTTACCCGCAAAGCTTGTTGCAGCCCGCGAATAACACCCAATTGTCCCCGTTTAACCAACGTGAAACTTTGCCCTGGAGCAGCTGAAATATTTGAGATAAGCAAATTTATACCATCGGTATCAAATACTTTGTTCACTTGTCCGTGGAAAACCTGATCGTCAAAAAACAACCGATAATTTTCTGCATTGTCAACATATATTTTTATCCCTTTATTAATATATTCAGGTGATATTGTAAAATGTTTAATAACAATATCAGGCTTTGGTATACCACGAAGACGGGCAATGCCCTTACCTATCACAGGAAAATAATCCGCTGTAACCTGAACATCCAAATTTAGCTCCTTTACTGTCTTTCCTAATATCATTCGGGAAGTTAATAACTCCAATTCTGCCGATATATCTGACGGTTTCCCAGAAAACATATCCGACATGTCGCCAATTAAAGTCAATGCACTACTTCTCTTTTCAACCTGCAATAAAGCATTTGCCTTGTATATCGGAGTCACAATCAGGGAATAACAAAGGCCAATAACGGTGAACAATAGGGTAATTCCACCAATCACCCAGCGATAATCGAATAAGGCACTAAGAAGACGGCCTAAATCAATTTCATCACTATCCGTATGAGTGTGACTTGATTTATCTGATGTAGTCATAAAAAGCCTATAATTACTTTATTGATAAGTAATGAAGAACAGCAAACCCATAATATAAAAATACTTATACCCGTCATCTTTCAAATTGCCTCTTTGTTGGCTGCACTCACTCACCCCGGTCTCATAGTTATCTATGCTCCCGGGGATTCGTTCCCTTGCCGTCGCGATGCATCTTGAAATCCATAGGGTATATAAGTTATAATTTTCCTAACCAACTATTAGCACTATTAAATAATAACTGATACACATATTCATAAACCTCGATATCAGACTTATAAGGATCGGGGATTACCATTTCATTTAACCAATGACCTAAAAGCATTGTTTTCCCCCTTGCCCCTAGATTTATCCTATTTACAGCCTCAATATGTTTTTTTTCCATAACCAAGATCAAACTTGACTTCTGGCATAATTCACTGGTTAGTTGGCGTGCTATATGCCCTTCTAAGGATAATCCATGTCTAGCCGCAACCCTACTTGAGAATTCATTTGCAGGTTTACCAATTAAAGCCGATATTCCCGCAGAATAAATCTCTTTCTGAGGAAATAGTTGCCGCAATAAACGCTCTCCTGTTGGCGATCGACAGATATTGCCCACACAAACAATCAGAATAGAATTGAACATTAATTCGGCCACTTACGAATCCATTTAGTTGTTTCAGTCAGGCTATTAATGCTTGATATCGTTGGCACCAACTGATTGATAACCCGATTCCAGCGAACGACTGGCGCACTAGTAACATAGACAATATCATAAGGTTGCAAATTAAACTCAGTTCCCAGGACTAACGCCGTCGCATCCTTAGCATTGAGCTGATAAATATTGGCTATTTTCCCCTTATTATCAGGCTCATTACGCAGCGAGCGGATAACAAAGATGCCATTAGCATCACTTGATAATTGATCTATACCTTCAGCATTACCCAATGCTTCGGTCAACGTCATTCCACTGCGATCCATACGTAGAGTGGTTTGTTTTCTGACTTCCCCCATAACAAACACTTTCAAATCATCATTACGAGGAATGTATAAGATATCGCCAGAATAGAGCAGACGATTTTGCTTCAGATCACCATTTTGCATCAAATCTTGAAGAGAAATAATCGTTTCTTTTCCCTTATGAGTCAAAATGATCCTCCTCCAGTCAGCATTTTCGGTTAAGCCGCCAGCATGGTTAATCGCATCAATAATAGTTAAAGGAACGTTAGTGATAGGTTGTTGGGCAGACCTGGCAACTTCACCTGTTACATAGGCTTTTTGTGAACGAAAAGCAGCAATATTGACATCAACTTGAGGTGATTCGATGTACTTCGATAACTTATCCGTAATTATCGTACGCACCTGAGTGACCGTTTTTCCTTTCACATGAAGTTTACCAACATAGGGATAAAAAATCGTCCCATCAGAATGCACCCAGTTACCCGTATCACTAGCACTACGATATTGTCCTGCCGGTATTGTCAATTCAGGATGATCCCAAACAGTAACCATAATGACATCCCCCACACCAATACGGTATTCATACTGTTGTAATTCTTTATCTAATTCAGGATTAGGACGAGCAATAGCAGAATTCACTCGTAAATTTTCAATTAATTTTGGTGTTACCGGATAAACATTTACCAAATTATTAATATCATAGTTACTATCATCATCATTGATTATTTCTTTATTATAAACAGTAAGGCCACTCCCAGGTATAACAGTACAACCACCTAATAGCATAGAACCGAACAATGCCAGAACTATAATTAATTCCTTAATATTCATAAGAAATTTATCCTTAAAAAATAATAAACAAAAAAGAATACAGAAAATAGTATTAATTATAATCTCCCTAACAAAACTAGATTATAATATAATAAGATATAATATAATATAAAGATTTTGCTTAAGAGCCGCAAGATTCCAGGCTACTGGTCATATCACTTGGTAAAAACAATAGAAATCAACTTAATAGCTTTGAAAAATTCAGACCATTAAATAATAGGTAGTAAATTCATTAATTATTCTATTATTTAATATATTTTATAAGGTATTATTACAAACAGAAAGTAAGAACAGACCTATCAAATAAAGGATAGTTAGGATAGTTAGGATATTTATCAGAATTTATCGAAACCAAATACATACTCTCGATGACATTGTGCAGAAAACACATACCTACTTACATCAAATCCGTGTTCATATCATCGACTTTGGTGCTTGAAATGGTGACAAAAATAAAAAAACAAACAATCAATTTATCAAACAATCCCAATTATAAAACCCTAAATTTAGTCATATTATAAATAATAGCTTGGTAGTATCGGATATTTTTAGATTGTTTTAACTTTAAAAATCACCACTTTGTACTTTTCACGTTTATCAACTACCATTACCGGTTGTTTTATATAGCAGTAGAAGATCTGAGAATTGGACATATTCCACAAAAACTTTATCAACTGGGATTACCATGAAAAAATCTACTATACTAAGAATCGCCAGGCCAACTGACAATTTAACTCAAGTTGCTGAAATGTACTGCCGAGGTTTAGGATTTATTCTCCTAGAGCAATTCGAAAATCATGAAAATTTTGATGGCATCATTCTAGGGCATCCAAATCATCTCTGGCATCTCGAATTTACGCATCATCGTGGCACAACAGTAGGAAGATCCCCCACACAGGACAATTTATTGGCCTTCTATATACCAGACCATTCAGAATGGTTAGATCAGATATCATTAATGGAAAACGCTGACTTTATTGCAGTCCCCTCTTACAACCCATATTGGGATATTGAAGGTAAAACATTTGAAGATATTGATGGTTATCGGGTTGTATTACAAAACACAGTATTCCTTGTTTGATTATTAATCGATCTTAAGCATACTTGCCCTAATAACCAACCCACACCTACGTTGTTTTACATTACGCAATAACATTATCAAAACTCAGCTATTGACACTGAGTTTTGATATATTCTTGCAAGTATTTCGTTTGCTGTTCATTTTCAACAATCATTCTTCGGAGATCGAAATAATCTTGTTCAGTTGCCGGGTTAAGTCTTGGGGTGGCTGCATGGCCCACGCTGCCGGAGGAGCCGGTTTGGCCTTGATGACAGGTGGCCGCGATGCGCAACCGGCGATGACCAGCGGCAACATCATTGCGCAGAACATCAATTTCAGATTTGGCATTAGCAAGTTCCTTTGTATGCTGATTATCCAG
>NZ_JAJAFZ010000179.1:0-1283 GCF_025384895.1 Photorhabdus kayaii | reverse complement strand
CCTCGCCCGCAATAGGGGCAATAGTCCCGCGTTTGAAATCAATCCGGTTGGGGCCTTGTGTCAATGTCAGGTTTTTCGCCTGCACTTTGCCGTTAAGTATCGTGGCCCGGCTGATAATATCGACAGCATCCTGCGCCGTTGCATCCAGCCCCTTTTCATCAAAGGTTATAATGCCTTTTTTCACTTCCAGGGCCGCTAATGCTCCCTCTTTATCAAACACCGGATTCCCGGTCGATAAGGTGACCGCCGGGGTATTGATAAAACCACAGCCATGACAAGTTATGCCGTTCGGGTTAGCGATGAAGACAGGCGCTTTTTGCCCCACCACTTCCAACAAGCCCTGTAGATTTGAGGCTAAAGTCCCCACCACTTCATTAATAATCAACTCAGCCGATTGACCGTTAAAGTAAGGGTTTGCCCCAATTTGTCCCGCCAGTACGGATTGGGTAGCTTCGGTAGCATTATTGAGCACCAGCCCGGCAGCCCCAACATTAAACTCCCGATAACGGTTATGTGAAACACCTCGGGAATTCGGTGCCGCAATATGGATAATAGGCAGGTTATTTCTCACGGCAATCCGCGCTCGGTTATCCTCAAGTTGAATCCCGGGTATTCCACCGACTATGTCTGGGATAGTGATAGCCAGTTGGGCGGCATTGCCTAATGCGAGGTCAATCAACGCAGAAGTCACCGGGGTATATTTACCGCCGGCTAAGTGCAACGCGGTGCTATTTTGGGCGACTGCGGTCGTCCCCTCTGCCGATAATGCTGTCTCCGTTATATTGCGGCGGGCAATCAGGGTTAAATTGTTGTCGGTGATGATCTTGCCAATATTAATCGAGTCACCACTGGTCAGGGTAATATCTTTCCCGGCGGTCAGGGAAATCCCATCCAAATCTATCCCCCCTCCAGCGTGAAGATCAATATTCTCATCCGCAGCCAAATGCTGATTAATACCAATCCTCTCGTTACTCGTCACAAAGATATTTTTCGCCCGGTTAATTAGCGTATCTGAAAGAGATATTCCCCGTTCAGATAGAATACGCAGCGTATTAACCGCAGAAATAATAGGTAATACCCGTGTGCCCGCCGCAGTGGAATTATCTCCTCCAGATGAAACATAAATACCACCGCTGGAGATTAAGGTAATGTCATGACCTGAAATATCCGTGTCACGTACCGTAAGACTTTTCTCTGCCTGTAGCAGAACCTGGTTCCCGGCGTTGATATTTCCCCCATCTAAAGACAAGTCTTTCGCTTTAATGGTGACATCACCGTCGGTA
>NZ_JAJAFZ010000178.1:0-1329 GCF_025384895.1 Photorhabdus kayaii | reverse complement strand
ACTACAGCCGTAGATACCAGAAAGTTGCATTTTCCTTGATACTCACAATTCTGAGAAGCCGCATGAATTAAGCTTTTCTATGAGTGTCTTTTCTGTTGAAAAAAGTAAGTACGGCTGTAGTACTAGGTCAGGTTCGTATTCACTGTTTATCTTCAAATGGTGCAATTGAGATTATTCAGTTTGAAATAGATCACCTGAAAGAACAAGCTTTCTATTTAACAGCAAACAGAGTAAAGCAATATGCAATAATTGAAAGGGAAAAAGAGAAATCAAGTTATACTAATCTTATATTAAAACAGATTGGGTTTGTTGGTGGTGGCACTCAAATTCTTGCAGGTTATACAGTCTGTAAAGCTTCTTTAGGGTTAGCATGTGCCTCATTCGGTGCGCCATTAATGGCTCATGGGTATAATAATGTTGTTGAAAATGGATATTATTTACTGTATAGAGAAAATATTAATGGTGGTATCAGAGAAGGATATAGGTATGTTGCTAATAAAATTGGTTTAAGTGATAAAGATGCAGATATTACTTATGCAACTGTTGATTTAGTGCTTTCAGGTTATGGCATTTTTAGAAAAGTTTTGAAGCCAAGAGAGAAATCTTGGAGTTTATTTAGAAATATTAATAGCGATTTTACCAGAGGATGGAAAGAAATGGATTCTTTAAGCTTAAGTATGGAAATGGCGGTTGATGGTGTTACTCTTTGGAGTATTTATAAGATAACAGAAGAAGAGAAATAATATGGATCAGGAACTCATTCAGGGTCGGATCTCACATTTTTAATATGGTTATTGTGAGTAAAAATAACCCTTTGCGAGCTCAATAAACATACAAAAGAGATATTAAAACCTATCAATAAAAGCATATTGAATATGCGAAATTATCAATATCCGTGTGACGATTGATTTTTATACAAAGTAGAATCCCGCCCTGGGAACTCATTATATCTACTCAATCATCTGATATGGATTTTTTATTATATTTTTTATTATATTTTTTATTTATAATAATTTTTTCTATGTTTTTTTATTTATTAAAAAATACACAGAAAGTAAAAAGAGTATTTTTCTATTCATAATTAACCTGTTGTTTTTGTTTTCTTTTTGTATAGATCAGTTAATTATATCTAAATTTGGTTATTCCTTAATTCCACCATTTAGATTTTTGAATTTAAATGATGAGGTAATAAGATTAAGTGCGGTGATGTTTTCAATTTTAATCATGATAATGTTCCCAAGGAAGTTTAAATGTTGACGATAAATTACTGGTGAAAAACAATAATGGATTATACCGAAATTATTATTTCTATTAAATCATCATGGCTGG
>NZ_JAJAFZ010000177.1:0-1368 GCF_025384895.1 Photorhabdus kayaii | reverse complement strand
CTCCCCATTATCACCAATCAGTTTGGCGCCTTCCGCATTAATCTGATTACCAATATTACTCAACAACGCGGTTTGCAGATTATCCGTAAAACTGCCGCCGTTAATCGCCGTCCCTATTGTCGAGCTCACGATGGATTGTGCCGCAACACGCTGGGCCACCTGACTCCAATTATTATCACTCAATAAAGGAAGCTGCGCTTTTATCGGATCGACAACGCCTTTTCCCTACATCTATTTTTTGAACAATAGGCTTATTAAGCAAATTTTTAGTCTCATTAACCGCTACATAGCTCAGTTACTCTAATTGATAGTCAAATTTATCAGCTAATTTAAAAGTGATGTCTTGTTCTTTGACCCGATTAAATACGGTAATAATTTTTTTAAAAGTATCGCCCAAATACTGATGAGAAGATTCAGAATTTAGCCAAATAATTGTCACTGGACGTTCAATATCACTACTTAAACGATCCCATAACGCATCAAGATTATTCCCATAATAAGGACCAAATTCTAACTGCTCAGATAATGCTTTATGAAAATCACCCTCTGAACAAATGTCTTTCCCATCTAAAATAATTTTATGATCTCTCATTTCCACTTACCTATTGAAATAGCCGTTTCGTAATGATCAACGGTGATATATAACAAACCATCATTAGAATACAGTAATCGAGTTCCTGGTTGATTACCACGAGACATCGTATTATCCAATCCTATGTCAGCCTCATGCCATATTCGACCAGGAGAGGATGGTAGTAGATTATTTGAATTCTCAAAGATATCGCCACCTAATTGACCTCCAGGTGTAGTATTATTGAGAGCCTTTCCAGGTTTCCAACCATTATCTACCGCTTGGTTCTTGGTGACATAATTTTTCGGCAACTGACCTGTAGCTTTCAGACTTTCCACTACTTCATTTGCAGCTTGAGTTGTTTTCAGATCCATCTTAAGGCCAGCGTAATTAGCTGCATTATTCATGCTTTTAGCAGTGCTCGCTACTACAATTTTCGCAGCCGCTGCTTCCGCCGCAGTTTTACCCACACCTATTATGTCAGCCACACCACCCGGTGTTAATGCCCCAGCGACCTGCATACCCGCATTATGCAACCCTTCTGCCAGATCCTTGGCACCTTCTTTGGTGCTACCTAATACTTTTACCGTGCCCGCAGCCAAAACACCGGTCCCAACCGCCGCTTCTGGCGCAACCGCATCAGCGACAAAAATGCCTACGTTATTCAGGCACAGCGCCGGATTGGTTTTACAGCCCTCAAGCGCAACACGCCCTGCCATTGCCATTTCAGCCGAGGCGGCAATCAGTATCTGACCGCCATAAACCAGCGCGTAGCCGCCCGCCGCCACTGCGGTGAC
>NZ_JAJAFZ010000176.1:0-1382 GCF_025384895.1 Photorhabdus kayaii | reverse complement strand
CATCAGCGAGTCCGCTATATCCGGTAGCGTTGTGGTGAAAAATTTGAATACTTTGTCTCGAAATTCATGTTTATCCGCGAAATAACGGTTATTTCGAACATGTTCATTCATGACCTTCCATAATCGCTCTATCGGGTTTAAATTTGGGCTGTATGGCGGAAGGTAATGTAATTCAATATTGCTAACATAAGCCCACTCCTTCACGAGATGAGCTTTGTTGTAACCCGCCCCATCCACAATAAGGTGAATTTTTTGATGATAGTCAGGATAAGACTTTCTTATTTCATTGAAAAAACAGCAAATGTTGTAGTCATTAATGGTTTGATATTCCTGGAACACCGTACGACCAATGGCATTCAGGTTGAGCGCGCCCAATATATTCAGGCGAGTCCGGCTTCCTGTTGTTTTGACTGTTTTTTTCTCGCCCTTTCGCATCCAGCCATAACTGAGTTTGGTACCTTGAGTCGGGTGAACAGCGTCAAGAAAAAGGATGGGTTCGTCTTTCGCTGTGACTTTAAGATTCTCATCATATTCAATAAATTGTCGCTGTTTTTCTGCGTCGAATTTATGAGGGACGCCACAAGGTTTTTTATAAGAAAAACCCTGACGGTGTAGCCATTTATTCATGCCGGGAATGCTAAAGGTAATCTTCCAGAGCTGAGCAACATAGGCCACGATTTCATGGGTGTGATGGAAAAGATGTTGAGATAAGTGATTGATTAAAAAATCAGTTTGTTCTCGGGAAAGCAAACTATCAGACCCCCCATTATCAGATTTAAGTTTACCTTGATTAAGGTAATCACTGATATGGCGGTCAACGGTGGTCTGATGGAGTCGCAATGCCTGGGCTATCATCACAGAACTCCACCCTTCAGAAGCCAGAAGGATCGCTTTTATTCTGTCTCGTACCTGACCATCACGAGTGGTGTCGTGAAGACGTTCAAGTTTGATTTTTTGTTCTGATGTAATAAATATTTTCATAGCGAGGATAATGATCTCCATTTCGGATAAAATCAAGCATCTTCAGTGATTACGGGTATATACGGCATTTATCGGTGATTTACCTGTTAATTCTCCAGCTTCATTAAACCATTGAGGTTTAACCGCTGTATCTATTCTCACATGGGCGACAGATGTTGGCGGTGAAGTGGTGAACCATTGCCCTAAAGCATTTTGCCCGCCGCCGCCATTTCCTCCACGATAAAGAATAAGATCTTCGTCTAATACCCTAGAATTATATTTACCACCGGCAAAATTACCCGCAGGAGCCCAACGAATATCATATGGATGATGAGATAATGGACCAGGATTATTCACCATGTCATATTCATAATCCTTTTTGTTACATCCTGCCAGTCCCAGAGGATCAATCCAATTGACCG
>NZ_JAJAFZ010000175.1:0-1389 GCF_025384895.1 Photorhabdus kayaii | reverse complement strand
TTCCAATGTGCGTTCACCGCCGAACCCAAAACCCCCTGACGCGCTTTTCGCCACCGAAGGCCGGTTTTTCCCGCCGCGCTCGGGTCAGTGTAGCGCCTTTTTCGGCAACGGGCGAACATCGCCCAACTTGCTTGGGCGGCGGGCGCCCGTTCTGCGGGCGCGGGCGGCAGAGAGCCCGCAAGCGGCGCCCCTGCGACGCTCGGGGGCACCGGGGCTTCGGGTTGCGCATGACCTTGCATGACCACGCGATTTTGTTCAGGGAAGCCCCTGGGGGCTGCACGGGGCGGAGATGGCGAGCACGGGGACGAGCGAGGAGCCGGCGACTGCGAGCCGCGCGCAGCCAGTGCAGCAGGGTTGGGGCGGGGGGAAGTCAATGAGCGGAGGCCGCAGGCCGACCTGCCTTCAGGGTTGTTGGCCGGACGTTGGCACGGCAGCTAAAGAAGAACACGGGTTTTTGCCGATGGCCGGCTCAGCGGCTGACAGCAGAAGGCGTCAGCCTTGTGCGCCACACCCTTCGATGCTAACCCGCGGGGGCGCAAGACATAATGCCAATTATACGCATTAAGCCGCTCATCAATGCTCAGGCGGTTGCCCGGGCTCACCGGCGCAGTGCGTATAATTCCCCCCGCATTATGTTCAATAGGCGTTGGGCGGCCTGGACCGGCTCAACGGGGACGTCGGGGCTTGGGCCGCCTGACGACTATTTACCCCCGCGTGCACCGATGCCGACGGGCAGTCCGGCCACGGTCTGCCCCCACACCGAACCCGCCCAACTCAACGGGGGCGTGTGGATGCTCAGCGGCTATCGGGGGTTCAGGTCAGCGTCGGGTTGTCCGGCGGCGTGTCGGCATCGGCGTTATCGTCGGCGTACAGGTCGGCCAGTAAACCCACCTCATCGGCGTCGCTGACTTTTTCGTCGGCCATTTGCTCCGCCGGATGCGTACTGGCGTGCACCGCCTGCAAGGCCCGGATAGAGACCTGCGTATACACCTGGGTGGATTCCACGCTGGCATGGCCTAACATCGCCTGTATCCAGCGCAGGTCTGCCCCGTTCTCCAGCATCTGCGTCGCCATCGCATGCCGGAACAGGTGGCAGGCACCTTTTTTCTCGATGCCGGCGGCCCGGATATAGCCGCTCACGGCATTCGTGATACCGTTCGGCTGCAACCCGTCGAGACCGTCCATTGCCACGAACAGCGACTGGATGTCCGGGGTGACCAGCAGTTGCGGGCGAACCTGCTGCTGATAGAACTGGAGCCAGTTTAAGGCCCGTTCGCCGAGGGGCAATACCCGGTCTTTATTCCCCTTGCCCTGCCGGATGGTCACCGTTTTGCGTGACCCGTCAATGCTGTAGATATCGAGCCGGGCCACTTCACTGCGTCGTATCCC
>NZ_JAJAFZ010000174.1:0-1393 GCF_025384895.1 Photorhabdus kayaii | reverse complement strand
GCCCCGGCTTTGAGTTTTTTATCCGGCAGCCGGTAGCCGAGCGTGCGGTTGGCAAAGCCGAGTTTAAAGTGGCTGACCAGTTCGGGATGGTCGAGGCGGCGTTTTTTCAGGTACTGCTGAACCTCCGGGGACGTCAGTAAAGTCTGATGATAGAACTCAACCACCCTGGTTAATAATGCCTGCCGTCCGGCTTCTTCTGCCACGGAGGGGACCGCTGGCAGCGTTTCCACGGCGGGGTTGGCCCCCAGTTCTCCTCGCAGCCGTTCACAGGCATGACGCAGGCTGAGCCGCTCGGTTTTCATCACCCAGTCCAGCACGGAGCCGCCGGCATGACAACCGAAGCAGTGATACAGATTTTTGGCGGGTGACAGCACCATTGACGGGGTTTTCTCCTGATGGAACGGGCACAGCAGCACGTAATCTTTGCCGCGTTTAACCAGCTGTCGTCCCTGTTGTTCCGCTACGGCCACTAAGGAGACGGCAGTTTTCAGGTGCTGTAATTCTGCTTCGGGTATCCGGGCCATGTAAGCAGTCCTTATAAAATATTTTTCAATAAAGCATTTATGCTTGATAAGGTAGCTTCAAGGCTTTATCATGTCAAGCATGTAAAGTCGATATCAACGCACCGGAGCATGGAAGATGGCAGATAATTACGGCAACATAGCTCTATTTGATACCGTTATGATGACTGAGGTGCTTGATATGACAGCGGCGACAGAGACCGGATTTGCCCAACGTTTGCGCGAGTTACGCAGGCAAAAGGGCTTCTCTCAGTCTGAGCTGGGCAGACTGGCGGAGTTGCATTACACCCATATTGGCCGTTTTGAGCGGGGGACTTCCAGACCGGGAAGCGACACGTTAAAGCGTCTGGCGGATGTGCTTGGTGTGACCAGTGATTATTTGCTGGAAGGGGCTGCGACGGAAGCGGCTAAGGCAAGATTTGAGGACCGGGAGTTACTGAGACAGTTTCAGGCCGTGGAACAGCTACCGGAGGAAGATAAGGAAGTGATTAAGAAGTTACTGGATGCTTTTTTAACTAAGAAGCAGTTACAGGCGCTGGCAAGATAAAAGGACACCCTTTGATTTAACGCGGGGCTAAGGTGCTACCAACACTTTAACCCCGCTCACCACAAGCAACTAATAAAGGTAGTTAATTATGGCTAAGGCGCATTCTAAAGCAGAAGGGGCAGTAAATAAAGCTGCGAAAACAGAACGTTATTACACGGTGGGCTATGTATCGAACGGGAATAAGGTCAACAACGCCACACCGGCGATACATCTTAAGGGACAGTGGCTGAGACAGGCGGGGTTTAATACCGGCGGCCAGATTACGGTGAAGGTGATGGACGGTTGTCTGGTCCTTATTCCTGACAGTGAGGCCACGCAACAACAG
>NZ_JAJAFZ010000173.1:0-1455 GCF_025384895.1 Photorhabdus kayaii | reverse complement strand
ACGGTAAAAGTATTAGGTAGCACCAAAGAAGGTGCCAAGGATCTGGCAGAAGGATTGAGTCATGCCTCAAACCCGCTGTTAAAAAATGCTAAGCCTGATACTGATACCGTAGCTAGTTTGATCGAAAATGAGAAGTTGTATGCTGGAAAGGGGGCGACGGGGCAAAATGTAGGAAATCTTGAGCCTGGCAATCCAGCAAGTACAAGCATTCCAAGAAATGGTGATCGTTTAGTTTTAAATCAAGGCCAGCTACCAACGTGCGGACCAAATTCATGTGCAATGATTATGGATACGGCGGGATTGAAATATGATTTAGGGAAGTTAATAACAGATGCAAAAGTTACAGCTAATGGAGCAAGGATGAACGATCTTGCATCTGCAATGCGAAATCAAGGCTTAACGGATGCTAAATTTACATCAAAAATTTCAGTTGAAGACTTAGCTAAAGCTACATCAAACGGGCATCCTGCGATAGTGGCAATGAAGCTGGATCGAGGTGGTCACGCTGTTGTTGTAGACGGTATAACCGTAAGGGATGGTCAGCAAGTTGTGGCGATTAGAGATCCGGCATTAGGAAGACAGTACTTTACTCCAATCAATGAGTTTAAAGAAAAATTCATGGGGCAAGCTATTACAACAAATACGAAGAAATGGTAAGGAATAATAGATGAGTAATAAATTAATTGACAAATCTGATAATGTCACTTCTATTGGATATTTATTTGTCTTTACTAAAAATAATGAATTATCTGGATATATTTCTGAGTCAAATACTATTGAAGAGAGTGAAGAGAGTGAAGAGAGTGAAGAAAATCAGAAAATATTTTTAACAGAAAAAGTTATAAATCAAATAATTGAACAAGATGAAGTGTTTGGTGTTTTGGTTGGAGGGAAATACTTATATTATGCGATGCCGGTTATTTTGACTGATCTAAACTTATCATTGATAGCTAATAAAACTTATTTGGAACAGGGTAGTGTTTTAATTTTATTTGAAGATGAAAATAAGCAGAAGGTTATAATTTAATAAATTATTTTTTATGAGTTCCCGCCTGACTTGAACTGCCCCCGAATGTTAGACAAGCATATAACATTCGGTAGTGTAGTTCACTATGCCAAATTAACGCCGAGGGTGCCGGATTGATTGATGATAAGGGTCAGATTCTGGGTGTCCCGGGTAAAGCGATTAGCTATGCAGCAGGAGCTACTCTTTATCAACTATCCGGGAGTTTAAATGGAGTTTCAGGGAGATTCGAATGGATAATAGATCCGAAACTAGGTAGGGTAAGCCATAGGATGTTTGTTACTGACGGAACAGTGAATAGGGTGCCATCAAAACCATGATATACCCGTTATCTTTCAAGTTGCCTCTTTGTTGGCTACACTCACTCACCCCGGTTACATAGTTCTCTATGCTCCCGGGGATTCGCTCCCTTGCCGTCGCGATCCATCTTG
>NZ_JAJAFZ010000172.1:0-1538 GCF_025384895.1 Photorhabdus kayaii | reverse complement strand
TTCCCACATAGCGAACTGCATAATTTATATGGTCCAACTGAAGCCGCGATTGATGTTACCTCTTGGTTGTGTGTACCAAACAAATATGTAAGTTTGGTACCCATTGGTCGACCGATCAGCAATACCCAAATCTACATTCTGGACGACTATAACCAGCCAGTACCAATTGGGGTGGCCGGTGAGCTCCATATCGGTGGGGCTGGGGTAGCGCGTGGTTATTTAAACCGCCCGGAATTGACGGCAGAGCGCTTTATTGCCGATCCGTTTAGCGATGAACCAGCGGCCCGGCTCTATAAGACCGGCGATCTGGGCCGCTGGTTGCCGGATGGGAATATTGAATATCTTGGGCGCAATGACTTCCAGGTCAAGATCCGCGGTTTTCGTATTGAGTTAGGCGAGATTGAAGCCCGGCTGGCGGCCTGTGACGGTGTGCGGGAGGCAGTGGTGGTCGCCCGGGAAGACGCGCCGGGTGACAAGCGGCTGGTGGCCTATCTGGTGCCGCAGGCCGGAATGGGGCTGGACGCCGCAACGCTGCGGGCTGAGTTAAGCACAAGCCTGGCGGACTATATGCTGCCCGGTGCATTTGTGGGACTGGAGGCGTTACCGTTGACACCGAATGGCAAGCTGGACCGGCAGGCATTGCCGGCCCCGGACCAGCGTGCGGTGGTGACACGGCAGTATGAAGCGCCACAGGGTAAGCTTGAGCAGCAGCTGGCACAGATTTGGCAGGACTTGTTAGGCGTGGAGCGTATCGGCCGCCACGACAACTTCTTTGAGTTAGGCGGGCATTCTCTGTTGATCGTCAGTGTGATCGAGCGATTACGCCTGATGAATTTGCACCTAGACGTGGGAACCGTTTTTGCCGAACCAACGCTGATGGCGATGGCTGCCCGTGTCAGCAAGGAGGAAAATATCGCGGGCGAGGGTGTTCCCGAGAATCGTATCCCCGGAGATACCCAGGTTATCACACCGGAGATGCTGCCGCTGATTATGCTGAGTCAACCCGAGATAGACAGCATTGTAACTGACGTTGCTGGTGGCGCTGCCAATATCCAGGATATTTATCCACTCGGCCCGCTACAGCAAGGTATCCTGTTTCATTATTTATTGGGGGGGGAAGAAGACCCTTACTTATTGCACACTATAATGGCGTTCGACAGCCGACAGCGTTTGGATGGCTTTTTGGCTGCCTTGCAACGGGTAATCGACCGTCATGATATCTTGCGCAGCGCGGTGCATTGGAAGGGATTACCGGAGCCGGTGCAGGTGGTGTGGCGTCAGGCGCCATTGCGGGTTGAAGAACTGAGCTTATTGGCGGGGGAAGATGCAGAACGACAACTGTATCAGCACACTGACCCTAAGCAGATGCGCTTGGACGCGACCCGAGCGCCATTAATGTCGGCCACTATCGCGCAAGACCCACAATCCGGTGAATGGCTGCTGGCGCTACTGCCTCACCATCTGGTGTGCGACCATCTCACGCTGGAGTTAATGTTCCATGAGATTCAGGCACTCTTACAGCAGCAAGAAGAGCATCT
>NZ_JAJAFZ010000171.1:0-1546 GCF_025384895.1 Photorhabdus kayaii | reverse complement strand
ACATGATTTAGAAAATCTAACGCCGTGGTGTCCCATAATTCAGGAACAAATTCATCGTAATTAAAGCTATGAAAGTCTTTTTCTACGTCATCAGAATTACGGGTGAAATTATTAATCTCTCTTATTAAACTTATTATGGTTATTGACAGTTTAGATAATCAGTTACTATTTCATCTATTGTTTCACCAAATAACTGATAATCTTGATGAAAATAAGTCAGCATTAAATTATCGATATATTTTCTTTCTATTTCTTTTTCCATTGAATTAAACCTCTTTGTTTATTTTTTTATTTAAGAATACTTTAATTATTCATCTTGTTCAGTGTGCTCGTTTAAATAATCTTGTGACTTATTTGACACATGCTTTAAAAACTCAAGTGCTGTCATACCCCACCATTCTGGGAGAACGTCAGCATCATGGTAATGATAATCAAATGTGCTTTCTACATCTTCGGAAATGTCAATAAGATCATTGATTTTTTCTATTAACCCTTTTATCATTCCCAGAGTTGCGACATGAAGAAAATCATTGATAACATCATCAAGTTCGGGACCTGATATTATATCGAAGTCCTGATTAAAATAAGCATGCATTAAAATATCTAGAAATGGATATTGTCCGGTCATTTTAATTGTGGCCTTTCATATTATTGCGATCTCCTAAATAAGCTATTCAAAATAGTAGATCACTTTACAAAACGCCTTGTACGACAAGGGGACAAGCTATACATAGCAACACCATGAGTTAGTGTTGGTTATTCGGTATCAAACTTCCGTTGCTCAGTCATTAATTAAATTGACTACTGTATCGGTATTACGAAATGCTATTTAGTTGGAAAATAGTTTACTCAGCGTATATACCCGTCATCTTTCAAGTTGCCTCTTTGTTGGCTGCACTCGCTCACCCCGGTCACATAGTTTGCTATGCTCCCGGGGATTCACTCCCTTGCCGCCGCGATGCATCTTGAAATCCATAGGGTATAGAGCTGGCTAATTTGAGTTCTAGAACTCGAAGCAAGCGAGTGAACCGAAAAACCATTTTTTTCCAAAATAAGAAGAAATGTGAGATAAAGTTATAGAGACTTTCATCGGGCGTGAAAACTGCATTTTGTATATAGATCTAATTATTTAATGTATGACATTGATTATTAAGATTAAATATATTGTCTGGAGTGTAATTCTAATTGGTAATATCATATTTGAATTTATGGTATTTATGTGTGATTAATTAATTATGACGTGAATCACGATATTGAAAATTAGATTATTAATTTATTGATTTTTTTGTATGGTTTGTATTTTTATACATAGTTTAAAATAAATTATAGATTGAGGAATTAAAAAATCTAACGAGATAATACATCTTCTATTAAGAAGCAGAATGCCAAATGTTAATATTTTTCAAATCTTACTATTTTATTTAAGTTAAACTTAAAAATAGTGTAACACCTTGTATTAAAGTGAAAGCCTATAGCTATAACTGAGTTTAAGGACTGAGTGTAGCGGTGCTATTGGTTATTTAACTTAGAGCCTATCTCAATAGGC
>NZ_JAJAFZ010000170.1:0-1582 GCF_025384895.1 Photorhabdus kayaii | reverse complement strand
ACAGATTGAAGCGGGTGGTTGCGGAAGAAGAGACGCGCCGCCTGGAATAAACCGAATATGCCTGGCGGCGATAGCGCGGCGGTCCCACCTGACCCCATGCCGAACTCAGCAGTGAAACGCCGTAGCGCCGATGGTAGTGTGGGGTCTCCCCATGTGAGAGTAGGGAACTGCCAGGCTTTAAATACCGTAGAAACCCCCAGCGAGCGCTGGGGGTTTTTGCATATCAGGGTCTGTATCATTTTATTCTTCCATATGAAAGGTTAAAACCACCGACTTTAGTCGGTCAGCTTTAGCTGAGATACTGTGTTGCATGGGAGGTGCAACATGGATTACAGATACGGTAGTCACACAGTATTTCAGATTGAATACCATTTTGTATGGGTAACGAAATACAGGCACAAAGTGCTGATAGGTGAAGTAGCAATACGGGTGCGCGAGTTAGTTCGTCAGACATGTGAAGCATTTGAAATCAGGATATTAAAAGGAGTAGTGAGCAAAGATCATGTTCACATACTGGTGAGTAGTCCCCCGACATTATCTCCCTCAGAAATCATGAGGAGACTGAAGGGGAGGACAGCGAGTAAGTTGTTTGAAGAGTTTTCGCATCTAAAGAAACGCTACTGGGGTCAGCATTTTTGGGGCAGAGGCTATTTTTGTGCGACGGTGGGTCAGTTAACGGAAGAGATGATAAAGGCTTATCTGGAGCATCATTTTGAACCAAACCCGGATGATAACTTCAGGATGGACAATTGACGCATCGTTCAGCCGATGCGTATCCGGACTTTCAGTCCGTTAATCACTAACCCACCGACTAAAGTCGGTGGTTTTAACCTTTCATATGGAAGAATAAATATTGGGGCTGTCCTAGATAGCGATTATATTTTTCCCTTAACTATTTGTTTTATAATATGTAATTGGCCTTTTACACCCGGTGTATTAAATCTCCACTCACATTCCTTGAGAAAGAGCTCAAAATGTTCCTTTGGTATGCTATTAAATTTACGCAGATGACGTTTGGCTTGGTTCCAAAAGTTCTCTATCCCATTGATATGGTTTTGACCATTTTTAGCGTCTACAAACTCCGTGCTATGGTTAATTCGATAGTGTTTAAAATCGGACACGTCCAGCACATCATAGCGGGCAAAATTGTCTGTGTAGACCAGGCTGTCAGGCTTAATTTTCGCCGTGATTATCGGAATTAAGGTATCGGATTTGGCGTTAGGTGTTAGGCGGGTGTAGACCTTACCACCTCGCTTGAGAAGCCCGAAAACAGGGACTTTTCCGGCTGAACCTCGCCCGCGTTTTCCCTTACGTTTATCCCCGAAATAGCTTTCGTCTATCTCGACTTCACCTTCAAACATGGAGTGTTCATCGACATAATCAGCGATAAGGACTCTGAGGCGGTGAAAATAGTAAGCTGAAGTCGTTTTGTTGACCCCCACTAACTCAGCCGCAGTGCGAGCTGTAGCCCCTGCCACAAAGAGCTCCTGAAGACGTTTTTGCTTGTATTGGCTAATCCGACTTTTTCTCATTTGGATATCCTAGATCAAATTACTTATCTAGGATAGCCCCTTTTTATTAG
>NZ_JAJAFZ010000017.1:0-70960 GCF_025384895.1 Photorhabdus kayaii | reverse complement strand
CACAGGTATTCGCCATAACTCCATTGGTACGCCGTGGTATCGGTCTCGTCCGTTTCAGGATGCGTATTGTAAGTCAGATCGATATCCGCCTGCATGCCCAGGCGGCAATCACAGAACAACGTCTGTTTCTCCTCAAACCAGAAGATAATGCCCTCTTCCGCCGCCAGCCGACACCAGAAATCATAGGCGGATTCGCGTTTTTGCGTGGTGTATTCCCGTTCGACATGGCGTTTATAGAGCGTATCGCGGGTAAATAAAATACGATGCTCTTTAAGCAGGATCGTTAAGATTTCCGGTACGGACTGCCGATGGAAAATACGGCTATCCTGATTGAGCGTCATCAGCCACATTGTAGGGCGGATAGTGAAAATATAAAAAGTGCGACGACCATCGGTATTACCCTGTTCAGCACCAGCTATCAACCCATTAATGGTCCGTTCGGTGACGCCATTGCGGGTAATGGTCAGTGACGCGCTGTCCCCCAGCTGTTCATTCAGGGGAATGTCATCACGTGAGCTCACCACTTTTAACGTCAGGCGATAAAGCTGCGACAGCTCTTCCTGTAAAGTAAATTGCGCTACCTGAAAAGTGGTTTGGGGCAGTTCGCCAATTCGGCAGGTGAAAACTAATCCATCCATATTTGAAACCTTACATAATTGAACCATTATCCTGAAACGGGGATAACGCAAGAAGCCATTAAATGAGCCATGACATGCGGCTCTTTTAAATAGCGGCGGTCTGTTCCGCGGTAAAAAAATGACAGCGTAAAATAGCCATCATTTAATACGTGGCGTTAGAGAGAACAATAGACCGCGTCCAACTGAGTAGGATGGAGTGGAGACAAATAACAGAGAATTTCGCTCTCTAAATATTATGACCACAAGATCACGATATTTGTCATATGAACATGAAAAAATGTGATAAATATCACATAAAATAGCTAATTAATCGCTATCAGTTCCGATTTTTCATATTGAATTCTTTAATTAATAAATCGCTCAATCGCTCCTTTTCAATCGAAAAATTTAGCCTGTCATGGGTTGTCACTCCCAATAACAGGCAATAAATCTCTGCGGGTTTATTTTCAATGCTGACCTTTTGCGACATCCTCGCATTGAGCAAGGATTTACGGGGCAATTGTTAAGAACTGGCAATAAATTGCTCACGCAATGCCTGAACCTGATCCCGAACACTAGCCGCCTGTTCGAATTCAAGATCCTGCGCATGCTGGTACATCTTCGCTTCCAGCTCGCGGATTTTACTTTCCAGCTCTTTGGCAGACAAGTTGCTGAATGTTTCCGCTGTGGCGACCGCTTTACCTCTGCCCTTTCTTTTACCACCCGCTGGCTGCCCAATTTGCAGAATATCACTAATTTTCTTATTGAGACCTTTTGGAACAATACCGTGTTTTTCATTAAATATCTGCTGCTTAGCACGCCGGCGTTCCGTTTCACCAATAGCTTTTGCCATTGAATCAGTGATCTTATCGCCATAAAGGATCGCTTTACCATGCAGGTTACGGGCAGCACGCCCAATCGTCTGAATTAATGAACGTTCAGACCGCAGGAAACCTTCTTTATCCGCATCAAGAATAGCCACCAGAGAAACTTCTGGCATATCCAGCCCTTCCCTCAGCAAGTTAATTCCCACTAATACATCAAACTCACCTAAACGAAGATCCCGAATAATTTCCACACGTTCGACAGTATCGATATCCGAGTGCAAATAGCGAACCCGTTCACCGTGCTCTTCCAAATACTCAGTTAAATCCTCCGCCATTCGCTTAGTCAATGTGGTGACCAATACCCGTTCATTTTTCACCGCTCGAATACGGATTTCAGACAGTAAGTCATCAACCTGTGTCGCTACAGGACGCACCTCTACTTCCGGATCAAGCAAACCCGTCGGACGCACCACCTGTTCCACCACATCGCCACTGGATTTTTCCAATTCATATTTGCCTGGCGTAGCCGAAATATAAATGGTCTGTGGAGCCAGTGCTTCAAATTCTTCAAACCGAAGTGGTCGATTATCCAGCGCAGAAGGCATACGGAAACCATATTCCACCAGCGTCTCTTTGCGGGAACGATCCCCTCGATACATCCCACCAATTTGCGGGATGGTAACGTGCGATTCATCCACTACCAGCAAACCATCAACCGGGAGATAATCAAACAGTGTCGGCGGCGGCTCCCCTTCGGCACGGCCAGAGAGATAACGGGAATAGTTTTCAATGCCGGAGCAATAACCCAATTCATTCATCATTTCCAAATCAAATTGGGTACGCTGCGTAACACGCTGTTCTTCCAGCAGTTTACCATTTGCCAGCAATACCTTACGCCGCTGCTCAAGCTCAATTTTAATCGCTTCCATTGCCTGAATAATACGCTCACGCGGAGTAACATAGTGGGTTTTCGGATAAACGGTATATCGCGGAACATGATATTGAATCTGTCCCGTTAGCGGATCAAACAGTGATAACCGTTCTACTTCATCATCAAATAGTTCAACGCGCAGGGCATGCTCATCAGATTCAGCCGGAAAGATATCAATCACTTCACCACGAACCCGAAATGTCCCGCGCTGGAATGCCTGATCATTACGGGTATATTGCAATTCAGCTAAACGTCGCAGAATGGAGCGTTGATCAATCATCATACCGTTGGTCAGGTGGAGCATCATTTTCAGGTAACTATCAGGATCACCCAAACCATAAATAGCCGATACAGACGCAACGACAATCACATCTCGCCGCTCCAACAAAGCTTTTGTGGCAGACAGGCGCATTTGTTCAATGTGTTCGTTCACGGAAGCATCTTTTTCGATAAAAGTATCGGAACTCGGCACATAAGCTTCCGGCTGGTAATAATCGTAATAGGAAACAAAGTACTCTACGGCATTTTCTGGGAAAAAGTCCTTCATTTCGCTGTAAAGTTGAGCCGCCAGTGTCTTATTCGGAGCAAGTACCATCGTTGGTCGGTTTAAATTGGCTATCACATTAGCGACAGTAAATGTCTTACCCGACCCCGTAACCCCTAACAAAGTCTGGTGGGCAAGCCCGTCTTCTAAGCCTTCTTGTAATTGACGGATGGCCTCTGGCTGATCACCCCCCGGTTGGAAGTCAGAATGTAATTTGAACACCTTGCTCATCGGTATCTCACTTTCCTAACATTAAGTTAGCCTATAATACTGGATATAAAACCAGCTTCAAGTTGATTTTATAAAAACGGACTCAAGTAGGTCATTTCCCTATCAATTAAACATCCGTTGATATCAAAATAAATACCATTTTATCCCCAAAATTATCTTGATTTTTCCATTTTTTATATGATTGGCTGAAAGGTGACAACATGGGACATCATCACAGGTCAGACAGGGCTTGATTTTAGTTATCTTATTGATATTTAATAAAATTAAAACAAAGACGAGAATAACATCAACCTTGACGAAAGCCGCGTATTTTCTTGCGTCGCGTAACTTTTCTAAGTCTAATACACAAGGTTATCCACAGGAATAGTGGATAACTCTACAAACCCTATTAACTGTACGAGGTTGCAACATCATGCCACAAAATAGGTATCCTCTACCGATAAAAATTTTTACTATTTTTTTAACCTTTATCTCAATTTTTCCTCTCAAAAAAATGAATAAATTCACTGAAAAAGTAAGAATTTTCTCACGGAAATTAAATATCAATAAATTATATTCTTTCAATATCACTAGCATTAAAGGTAGATAATTGTCTATTTTTTCTGTAGAATGAGCGAAAAAAACTGCCTTTTCTGCCCCAAACAACAGTAAAAAATATGAGTTAGATTGGAATTTTTATTCAATAAGAAATAGCTGGTGAACAGTTTCCGTATGAAATCTGTTTCTCAAGGGGAGAGTCGTATTTTACCTAAGCAGAAATAGGATTCTCTGCTTCCTACGCTTTCAGCAATAGCAGGTTCAATATCATCAAATGAATTCACATCAACATATCTTCTATTCTACAAAACAAACTTCATCGTGACCGCTCAAAAAAATGATAGATACATAAATATCAAATCGACACTGCCCTCGTAAAACGTCCAATATTCTACTGGCTATTTTCGATCGAAAAACTTACTTTGTATCTATCATCCACAATTTCAATCGATTGCTGTTCCAAAGCATCTTTATACTGCCATTTCCTGGTGTTTTAACTGTGTTATCATTTTATTAATTTACTAATTTACTAATTTCAGTCCTGATGTTTATTTAACTTCCTCTATTTTCTTGAAATTCCCTAGTGCTAAAAAATAATCCACTTCCAAACTCGAAGGATAAAGTAGCTCTTCCCCGAGAGATTTATAAGAATAATATTTTGTTTGATGCTATCTGATGTTCCAAAAACACATCAACACAACTTAACATTATTATAATAAAATCCATAAAGTCAACACAAAAATAAACATAAAGTTCAGTTTTGTGTAAACTTTATAATGAATTTCACTTAATTATATGATTTGACTTTCATTTTTAGAATATAAGGGTAAATCCATGAGCATTTTCCGATATAGGATGTGCTAATATAGATAATCATAAGAATAAGATATTAAAAGTAAAATCAAGAAATTATCACAATGAGTGGTTTTTTCACACTGGACAATATCATCAAGTAATATAGTAATGCTGTTATCTTTATATAAAGGATTCTCATGAAAACGTCTAATGCACAGCGAAAAACAAATATCATTAAAAATATAGAATATTTGATACGTACCCGTGGAGAAACCAAGAGCTCTTTTTCCAATCGAACAGGATTGACCCGTACCACGATTTATAAAATCCTGGAAGGACAAGTCAATAACGTTCAACAATCTACTGTTCTTCGGATCTCCGATTTTTTCGGTGTTTCCTGTGAAGAAATAGAATATTATGACCTTGAACAATTAGAACGCCTCAATGAAACACTTTCAACCGAAGGCAATAAGAATCCTTCGGCTATCCCTATTGTTCCACAATCTGAATTTTTAGCCGTTTCTGAGAAAAAAATAGGTCAGCTTGTTACCGAGTATCCGCTAACCTATTTCTTTGGTGATGAATCAAACATGTTGGCTCTTAAAGTCGAATCGGCAATAGAAGATACATTCATACCCGGTGAGGTGATCATTATAAAACGTCCCCCCGCATTAGTCACCAATACGCCATTATTGTATTACTCTAAGGAAATTGGGTTCTTTATCCGGCAAGAGAAAAATGATGACAGCCTCGATAGGAAACCCTACAAAAATGCTTATTTTTTAGGCTACATAGTAGGAGAAAGACTATAAATGACGGTAAATCAAAAGTTTAAGTTACTGGGATTTTCAAGGTATGGTAAATTATCGGCAAATGTCATGGTGCTAGCGACAGGTAAGACCATTACTATGGGGTTAAAAGAGCTCGCTGACAGTGATATTTCAGAAGATCTGAGCAGACATGAGCTCAGTACGATATACCGGAAACTATACAGCCACAGTAATATCGTAACAGCTTATGAACTTGGGGATCGTCATGAGCGTTCATGGCAAGCCTATTTACTCATTAGCATCGCACTCAGTGTTATCTATATTTTCTCTACCATATGTGGTGTGAAGCCCATTCATATCCCGATCCTTAATATTGTCACGCCTCCTGGGGTTTTTATTTACCCTATCACCTTCTTACTGGTCGATATTCTAAACGAATTCTATGGATTACGTCTGGCAAGAAGAACGATTATTATCTCTTTTGCCGCGAACTTATTATTTGTTCTAGGGCTTTGGGGAACCGCACTGATGCCAGGTGTTCCTGGATGGGAGTTTAGTGCAACTTATAATGGAATAGTGAATAGTATCGTATCTGTATTACTGGCATCATCTCTTGCTTATTTTATCTCTGAGAATATAAACTCGTATCTCCTCTGCAAAATAAAATCTCTCACAAACTCAAAGTATCTTTTCCTGCGAGTAATAACCAGTACTGTTATCGCCTCAGCATTCGACAGTATCATATTCTGTTCAATCGCTTTCTATGGTGTTCTCGGCATAGATATCATAAAAGAAATGATTATCGCCCAGTTCCTAATTAAAGTGGCTTATTCTATCCTGGGTGTAGGTCCTATTTATCTGGTAAGGAAGATATTCAGAAATTATATAAATCGACCAGCAGATGCGCTAGTGAATAAAAAACTCGCTGAAGTATAAATAGAGATAACGTTTTGTCAGAATATAGAAAATTCGTTGAAAAATATTATTTTTATGCCGGAATGTCATTCCGGCATATTGTCCTAAAATAACCTCTACCCTATGGATTTCAAGATGGATCGCGGCGGCAAGGGAGCGAATCCCCGGGAGCATAGATAACTATGTGACCGGGGTGAGCGAGTGCAGCCAACAAAGAGGCAACTTGAAAGATGACGGGTATAGATATGAGTAGTGTAATCATTCATCATGACATTGAAATAACATTCCACCAGATTAAACTTTCAAATTAATTATTCAGTAATTTTAAATCTATATATTCCCCTAAATGATTAAAATATTCTTGCGTTAAATGAGGAATCGTACCTAATAAAGGAGCAGGTAACATGCGCTCTAATGTCGCCAAATATTCTTGCTGACGTTTGCCTGCGGGTTCAACCTCATTAGCTATCCAGCCTGCAAAATGTAACCCTGAACCTATAATCGCCTCCACGGTAAGTAGCGCATGATTAATACAGCCCAACTTCACCCCCACTGCCAAAATAACCGGCAGTTGCTCTTTAACCACCCAGTCAGCAAAAGTCACCGATTCTGATAAAGGGGTATACCAACCACCAGCGCCCTCAACTAAAACCCAGTCTGCTTTCTTTTCTAACTGATACAACCCCGTAGACATAACAGTAAAATCAATAGGTTGATTCAAGTCATCACTGGCAATATGGGGTGATGTCGCTTCAACAAATACTAACGGATTCACTTCTTCATATTGCAAAGATACAGAACTATTTGCCAGCAATGCCAATGCATCGGAACTACGAACACCTGCCGATGTTATTTCACTACCAGAAGCAACGGGTTTATAACCTGCTGTTTTATATCCTGCTTTAGTTGCCGCCTGTAACAAAGCACAACTTACAACTGTTTTACCCACTTCGGTATCTGTACCTGTCAAAAACCAGCACTTAGTCACGATGAATCACTCCAAAAACAACCTGATAGCTAAGAGGTAATTGTTCATTTTCTCGTGGATAAGCCTGTTCCAAAGCAGTCAGCCGTCCACGCGTCATCAGTCCTTGCTGTCGCCCATAATGAAGGTGAGTCGCACCAATTCCTTTCAGAGAACCCAATAGCGGCAATATATGAGAATATTGCTGGCGATAAACCTGACTAATAAGAAGATGCCGGAATCCTTGACAGGCATCTTTAATTGTCTGTTGCGGCAGGAACTGATTAATATGCTGATAGTTATCAACCGTACTCCAAGCTTGCTTCAATTCATGCAATGAACCTTTAGCCAAGGTGGAAAATAGAATTAATCCACCAGGGCGGGTTACCCGATAAAGTTCTCTTAAAGCACTGGATAAATTATCACACCACTGAACAACCAGATTACTGAAACAGATATCAACACTGTTGTCAGCAAGCCCTAAATGTTCAATGTCCGCTTGTAAATAATAGTCAGCCGCCAATTGCTTACGGGCATGAGCTAACATGCCTGATGCCAAATCCAACCCAATAACCTGCTTCCCCTGTTGTCGCCAGCGGTGACTAAAAAAACCCGTACCGCAACCCGCATCCAATATTAACTGACCAGGATGTCCAGCGGCTTGTTGCATGAGGAATTCACCGGTTTGCTGCTGTAATTTCGCTACCACATCATAATTGGCGGCCGCTCGTCCAAACGCTCCAGCAATCGCCTGTTTATTGGCAAATTCAGCTACGGAACCCATGCAACGCCTCCATCAACATATCAATATCCTGTGGCATATGACTGGCCGTCAAAGTAATACGTAATCTGGCGCTGCCCGGTGGTACTGTTGGTGGGCGGATGGCTTTAACCCAAATCCCTTTTTGTTGCAGATACTGAGACAAGGACACACTCAGCTCATTATCACTCACAATCAATGGCTGAATTGCGGTAGTTGAATCTGTCAGATTAAATGGCAGTTTTTGAGCTTGCCGGCGGAAGTAATTGATATTCTGCTGTAATCGTTGACGCAATTCATCACCAGATTGTATCTGCCGAACAGCTTCAGAAAGCGCCTGAGCCTGTGCGGGGGGCATAGAAGTGCTGTAGATCAGATGACGAGCATACTGAATTAGGTATTCTGCCGTCTGCTCATCACAAAGCACCGCTGCGCCACTCAACCCAAATGCTTTGCCAAAAGTGACAATCAAAATCTCCGGCTGGATTCCCTGTTGCCAACAGCTTCCCCTTCCCTGCTCACCACAGACACCAATACCGTGAGCATCATCCACCATTAACCAGTTGCCAGAAATTCTGGTTTGCTGATGAATATCGGCTAGCGGTGCGCAGTCACCATCCATACTGAACACACCTTCGGTTACCACCAGCGTCTTTCCAACACAAGGCGTTGCCAGTAAATTTGCAAGTGATTCAGGTTGATTATGCAGAAAACGCCGGAGCTGAGCGGGGGAATGCATAGCCGCTTCCATTAATGAAGCATGACTCAGACGATCGGCAATAATCCGATCCTGTTCCGTCATTAACGCGGCAATGACCCCCTGATTAGCAGAATACCCCGAAATAAACAGTAATGCTTTTGGATAACCCAGCCAGTCAGCCAATTGTTGTTCCAATAGCTGATGAGCCTTTGTATAACCCGTAATATGACCGGAACCGCCACTACCAACACCATATTGTTCGGCTCCCCGCTGCCATGCGGAAATGATTGCGGGATTTGCACTTAACCCAAGGTAATCATTACTAGAAAAATTAAGATATTTGCCATCAGTGGTATACAGGAAACGCCCATCTGATTTCTGATTGACCTGCCGCTGACGCCATAGCGAAGTGTCCCAACGCTCAGACAATTGCCGAGAAAGATAAGATGACCAGTCCATTATAATGCCGCATTATAAAATTGTTCGTTATCCGCATTGATAATGGCTTCTGCCAAATGCTGCTGTTGCTGATTATCACCAAATGCTGTCTGAGTCTGCTGAGGATTAATGCCCAACTTGCGAAATAGTTGTAAATCTTTATCTTCCGCAGGGTTAGGTGTAGTGAGCAACTTACAGCCATAAAAAATAGAATTAGCGCCAGCCATAAAACACATTGCCTGTGTCTGCTCATTCATCTGTTCACGACCTGCGGATAACCGAACATGAGAAGACGGCATCATGATCCTGGCAACAGCGATCGTGCGGATAAAATCGAAAGGGTCTACATCTTCGTTCTCAGCCAATGGCGTACCTTTGACTTTAACCAACATGTTGATGGGTACACTCTCTGGCGGTTTTGGCAGATTTGCCAGTTGTACCAATAACGCGGCCCGATCACGTATCGCCTCACCCAGACCAACAATACCACCAGAGCACACTTTTATTCCGGCCTCTCGTACTTTATCAAGGGTATCCAATCTGTCCTGATAGGTCCGAGTCGTAATGATGTTGCCATAAAATTCCGGGGAGGTATCAAGGTTGTGGTTGTAGTAATCTAATCCTGCATCCGCCAGCCGCTGCGCTTGTAACCCATTGAGCATGCCCAGTGTCATGCAGGTTTCCATTCCCAATGCTTTGACTTCCTTAACCATTTTCTCCAGATAAGGCATATCCCTCTCATGGGGATTTTTCCACGCGGCACCCATACAAAAACGTGTTGAACCCGCATTTTTAGCCTTACGAGCAGAATCAATCACCTGTTCCACTTCCATCAACCGCTCTTTTTCAAGACCTGTTTTGTAACGGGAGCTTTGCGGGCAATATTTGCAATCTTCCGGACAAGCCCCGGTTTTGATGGAAAGTAGTGTACTGACCTGTACTTGCTGTGGGTCAAAGTAAATACGATGAACCTGCTGTGCTTGAAATAATAATTCGAAAAAAGGTTTATCAAACAGCTCTTGCGCCTGCTTAATTGTCCATTGCTTACGCTCAATCACAATAACATCTCCAGTGTAAAAAAAGTCTAGTCAGTTTAAATAATGCCGCTATACTGTCAACCAATTTTAATAAAATTGGTTTACGTTAAGCTTTATGACTTCTTCTGATATTGAATTTGATCTACACCATATTTGGCATCCCTATACCTCCATGACCAACCCTCTTCCGGTTTACCCTGTCGTTGGCGCTTCTGGGGTGGAAATCGAGTTGGCTGATGGCCGTAAGCTAGTGGATGGTATGTCTTCCTGGTGGGCCGCCATTCACGGATATAACCATCCGGTACTGAACCAAGCCGCTAAAATTCAGATTGATCAGATGTCCCATATCATGTTTGGTGGAATTACCCATCCACCCGCAATCGCACTTTGCAGGCAATTAGTGACAATCTCCCCGCCATCACTGGAATGTGTTTTTCTGGCTGATTCAGGTTCTGTTGCAGTGGAAGTAGCTCTGAAAATGGCATTACAATACTGGCAGGCAAAAGGTGAGAAACGCCAGCGTATTTTGACATTACGCCACGGTTACCATGGCGACACATTCGGCGCTATGTCCGTCTGTGATCCCGACAATTCAATGCATAATCTCTACAAAGGCTACCTGCCACCCCATCTATTTGCCGAATCGCCTCAGTGCGGATTTGATTCTCAATGGGACAAGCGGGATATCATGCCATTTCGCACTTTGCTGGAGCAGCATTCCCTTGATATTGCCGCGGTGATCCTTGAACCCATCGTACAGGGTGCTGGAGGAATGCGAATTTATCATCCTGAATATCTGCGTCAGGTCAGAATGCTTTGTGATCAGCACCGGATTCTATTAATTGCAGATGAAATTGCCACCGGCTTTGGCCGCACAGGAAAATTGTTTGCTTGTGAACATGCTGAAATTGAGCCAGATATTTTATGTGTAGGGAAAGCGCTGACAGGCGGCTACATGACACTATCAGCAACACTGACAACCCGTAAGGTAGCCGAAACGATTAGCAATGGTGAAGCAGGCTGTTTTATGCATGGCCCAACGTTTATGGGCAATCCATTAGCTTGTGCCATAGCAGAAGCCAGTTTGAACTTGTTATTACAAAGCCCTTGGCAACAACGTATTAAATCAATTGAAAACCAATTAAAGAGTGAGTTGATGCCACTAAAACACCATGAAAAAGTGGCTGATATTCGGGTATTAGGTGCAATTGGCGTCGTGGAGATGAAGCAATCCGTGAATATGGCGATGCTACAACACTATTTTGTTTCTCAAGGTGTCTGGATAAGACCATTTGGCAAGCTGATTTATTTGATGCCGCCTTATATTATTCAACCAGAGCAACTTTCACGCCTGACAAAGGCTGTCTCTGGGGCAATTAATTTGTGATTTTCTGTTATTAAACAAGTTTTTTGAATTTATTGCTGAACAGTTAATAAAGCTAAATTCCAGCTCGATCAAAAAAGGCTCCTAATTGGGAGCCTTTTTGAAAAATTTCTTCACACTCCGACCTTCGCAATGAGTAGGGGCGGGTGCTTACACAAGTAGAGTTACCTCTCGGTAAAGATTATCCAGCAAATAGGCAAAAATGTCAACACCAGCTTTACATAGAATATAAAGCAAGCCTTAATATAGGTATAGTTAAACAACTCTACAGGGAAATGAACAACTATGACCATAACGACAATTATAGATTCACTATCGAGTTACAGATTTTCTACCTATCAGCTTCCTGTATTAGGTGGAATGACAAAAGAAGAATGCTTGGGCATCTATCTGTGGAACAAACAACTTGCCAGTGCTTTTTTCCCCGCACTCCAAATTATCGAAGTCTCCCTACGCAACGCCATTTATCAAGGATATATCCGTTATGAAGAGATAAAAATTGAAAACACGTTTAACCAAGCACAATGGCAAGTAGAAAAAAACAAGATTGATAAATTCTGGTTTATTAATGTCTTCACTCAAAAAAATAATGCTGAAGCATATAGGAACATTTTGTCAGCAACAAGGCAACTACAAAAAGATGGGAAAACATTAACCCCAGAGAATTATATTGCAAAACTCACACTAGGTTTTTGGGTATCAATGGTAAATAATAGTTACGATATACAAAGAAATTCATATCTAACATTATGGCCTGAACTTCGTGGATTAGTTTTTCCATATGCTTTAGATACACAAACTCAGCGCCCTCTTTCTATTAATAGTATCGGCAATGAGTTAAAAGAAATCAACAAGATCCGAAATCGGTTGTCACATCATGAACCTTTGTGGCGCTCTAAAAATGCATACCAAATGGAACACATAATTAATAAGGTTGTTGAAAGTTATGAGAAGTGCTTAAAAGTTATCCGGTGGATCAATCCATCTAATTTAAAACTGTTATCTATTATTGAAAATAACATCAAAATGAGTGAATTATGCAGTATTCATTCTCTTTGGAAAAATAAACAATTATCCACGGGGCTATCATCTCTACCAATAATAATAGGATGGGGGGATGAAAATAAACTAGATGTTACTCATATAGGAGAAATAGTAAAAATAGTCGATACCCGATATGCCTTGATAAAAAGCCAAAAGGATAAAGCTATATTTTTTGCCAACTCTAAGGACATGAAAAATAATATTCAAAACTATAGTACTGGAACATTAGTGAGATTTACCCCAGAAGCGAGTAAGAATCAATATCCCAATGCAAAAAATGTTGAACAAGCTTAACTTCATTAGCATGGCTAACCATAAATAAGCGCAACAAATCATAGTGAAAAACTATTTGCAAATTTATTTCTGCATGTACAATCCGACGAAAATGGCAATTTCAATGCAAAAATCTTGTAGAAAACTTTCACAAGAAATTTTGCAACAGAAATGACCAGAAAATTTAGTGGATGAGTTTAGTGCAACCGAGCAGACACAGAAAACCATTTCTGCATCTGTCCGGTTGTATGACTGCGAAATTTGGAGTTGTATTAACTCAAACTTGATCTGGTAATTACCGGTTCTTTACATCAATGTCTACCAGATTAAACCGTAGCTAGCACATACAACCGCCGTTAACACCCAACAATCTTATCAAATTCACAGGGCTAGCACCGTGACCCACATTGGGCCTTTACCTACTGGATAGTGCGCCAATTCAGTCAATTTACCGGTATATTTATCAATAGAAGAGACTGAAATATGGTCAGATTTTTGACCGGATGCAATCAGATATCTTCCACTCTGATCGATAGCAAAACCACGCGGCTGAGTTTCAGTTTTATAGTGCCCAGCCAGCGTCAAATTAGAACCATCTTGTGAAATAACAAAATGGCTGATCAAACTTGAAGTCCGTTCACTGGTATAAAGGTGACGACCATCCGGTGTAATATGAATATCCGCAGACCAACGAACACCCGCTAAATCCGCCGGCAATGAATCAATCCTCTGAATAAGCCGGTATTTTTCCCACTTGCGATAAACATCCACCGTAGAATCCAGTTCATTAATACAGTAAATCACCTGCTGATTTGGATGAAATTCCATATGACGAGGACCGGCACCTATTGCCGTAGTGATTTTCTCAGCGCGTTTTTCTGTTAGATAGCCCTCTTCCGCCATCTCAAAAATACGGATGCGATCTTCTTTCAGACAAGGAACCAATAGTTGTTTATTATCCCAGTCAATATTAGCCGAATGCGGTGCTTGCAAGCCTGCAATAACCTGAACAGGTTCACCCACAATACCTTGATCATCAATTAGGCTGACACTCAAATTGTTATAACTATAGGAGGCAGAGAATAGAAAACGGCCCTGTTTATCAGTAGAGATATGAGTCGGGCTACCCGGTATTGATGAAATCCCCTGTTGTACCAGTTCTCCTCTAGAGCCAATCTGGTAAGTGACAATACTGAATTGTGGTCGGATGCCAACATAAAGATGTTTACGATCCGGGCTAACCACCATGGGTTGTACTTCCCCCGGTACATCAACTGTCTGAATGAGTGATAACTCACCTTCATTATTCAGGCTCCAAACATGAATCTGACAACTGTTTGGACTCGCCGTATAAACCACTTGTTTCATCTTCACTCCTTAATTATCCATTACCATTTTATTGTGCTGTAACGACTCGATTGGTTTTATCGGTTAAACTCACCGCACAATTGGTGTAGCTTTATTCAGTTCTAATGTAATATCCTTACATTATATATAGTTATGAGGCTAATTTATGTCATATCGCATCATTGCACTGGATCTGGATGGTACACTACTCGATCCTCAAAAAAATATCCTGCCAGAATCACTCATTGTACTAAATGAAGCACGTAAAGCTGGTATTAAGGTGCTAATTGCCACTGGCCGTCATCATGTTGCTATCCACCCTTTTTATCAGGCTTTGCAACTCAACACGCCTGCCATCTGCTGTAATGGTACTTATCTGTTTGATTATCATGAAAAGAAAGTCTTAGCCTCAGACCCACTGTCAACTCAGGAAGCTATAAAAGTTCTCACCCACTTAAAAAATACAGATATTCACCGTCTGATGTATGTAGATGATGCCATGTTATATGAAGAACCGTATGACACAGTTGTCCGTACCATAAAATGGTCTGAAACCCTACCTGAATCTCAACGCCCAACTATGCGACATGTTAATAGCTTTCAACATGCTATTGACGAAGTACAGTCTATCTGGAAATTTGCAACCTGTTCTCCTGATTTGGCAAAACTGCGGGAAGTGACTGCACAAATCGCAAATGACACAGGTCTTTCGTGTGAATGGTCATGGTTCGATCAAGTGGATATTACCAAGAAAGGTAACAGTAAAGGTATGCGCTTGAAACAGTGGGTTGAATCACAGGGAATGAAGATGAAAGATGTCATTGCTTTTGGTGATAATTTTAATGATCTGAGCATGCTGAAAGCCGCCGGACTCGGTGTCGCTATGGGTAACAGTGTGGATGCGATTAAAGAACAAGCCGATCTGGTAACACTGGATAATACTCAGCCAGGTATTGCCGAAGTTATTCGCAAGTATGCCCTTTAATTGCTTGTCTGACAAAATGACTGTCCGGGGAACCTCCGATAAGCTCCCCGTTGTTATTTATAACAGAGACTACAGTTGCCGATTAAGAGAAACACTTTTTATCTGAGCATAAAGCCACTGCCCAGAGCGCAAATTAAGTTCATCCCTTGCCCATGGAGTGACCCTTGCCCATAAATAGTGACCACTCAACACCAATTTGACATCAACGTGTCCATCATCATCAAAGAACTCAACCACTTTCACCGCTAAAATATTACGGATACTACTGCCGCGAGGAGGTTCCAGTACTAATGAAACATCTGAAGCATCTATTCTGATACGCAAATCGGTTCCCGGTTGAACATCAATTTTCGGCAACCATAAAGCCTGGTCAGCTAGTGCCACCGCTGTCATTTCATAACGATTATGGTGTTCAACCATTGAAACATTCAGAATACTGCTAAGCGTCTCTTTTTGTAACCAAAGACGTAATGCACTACTGGACCAAACCTCTTCCAATTTTCCCGTTGCCCTGACTTTTCCGTTATCCATGACGAGTACATTTTCTGCCAGACGAAGAATCTCATCCAGATTATGGCTGACATATAAAATCGGGATGTTGACCTCTTCAGAAAGCTTTTCAAGATAAGGCAGTAGTTCTCTTTTACGGGGGAGATCCAGCGATGCCAACGGTTCATCCATTAACAACAGATCCGGTGCCGTCAATAAAGCACGACCGATAGCAACCCGCTGCTTTTCACCGCCGGACAAGGTAAGAGGAAAACGTGATAGTAAGTGCTCAATTCCTAGCAAACTAACAATGCTATCAAATTCTGGCTTCATCTCCGGAGACATCCCGTATTGAAGATTACCTTTTACTCGATAGTGAGGAAAAAGCCGTGCATCCTGAAAAACATAGCCTATACGACGCTGCTCTGATGGCAAGCAGATACCTTTTCCAATATCTACCAACACATAATCATTAAGGGCAATCCGTCCTTTCTGTGGGCGTATCAAGCCGGCAATAACATTTATCAGTGAAGTTTTCCCAGCGCCTGAAAGACCAAAAACAGCCGTGATCCCCTCAGTAGCTAACTGTGTATTGACCTGTAAATGAAGATCACCAAGTTGTTGCTCAAAATCTAGCTCTAACATGTTGCTCCCAAACGTCTCCTTCCCCAACGGGTTAGCCATTCAGAAACCATCAGTGACATCAACGCTAGAATAATGGCAATGATGCACAAACGAGCCGCAGCCATTTCTGCTCCAGGTGTTTCAATCAAGGTATACATTGCCAGAGGGATCGTCCGCGTTTCGCCTGGAATATTGGATACAAAAGTGATAGTTGCGCCAAATTCACCCAATGAACGGGCAAATGCCAACACAGTACCCACAATAATCCCAGGCAAAGAGAGCGGCAATGTGATAGTAAAAAATACTTTCAACGGATTCGCGCCCAAAGTACGAGCAGCCTGTTCCAGCCGCCGATCAACACCTTCCAGCGCCAGACGTACCGCCCTGACCATCAACGGAAAAGCAACAATAGCAGAAGCTAGCGCCGCACCACGCCAACTGAATGCAAAACTGATGCCAAACCAGTCATATAACCATTCACCAATAAATCCACGACGTCCCATACTGATCAGCAGCAAATAACCCACGACTACGGGTGGTAACACCAGCGGCAGATGGATAATGCTGTCAAGTAATGATTTACCGGGAAACTGGAAACGAGCAAGAATCCATGCCATCAAGATCCCAAATGGCAGACTAAATAACACTGCCATACCGGACACTTTCAGACTGAGAATGATGGCTTGCCATTCGTATTCACTCAACATCGCCAAAAAATTTATTCCTAAAGTGGGTGAAAACCATAACGTTTAAAAATTTCAACGGCTTTAGGGGTTTTCAAATATTCATAAAAATCGAGAACGGTGGGATTACTATGATCTTTGATAATCGCCATTGGGTATTCAATCGGTTTGTGGCTCTCTGCCGGGAAAATCCCCACCACTTTGACTTTATTACTGGCAACGGCATCCGAACCATAAACAATGCCCAATGGAACCTCAGCACGCTCCACCAGCGCCAACCCACTGCGCACATTACTGGTACGCGCCAGCAGAGGATTAACCCTCTCCCATGCTGCTAAATATTGCAGAGACTCTTTAGCGTAAATACCCACTGGAACATGATCTGGATCACCAACAGCAAGACGACCGTCCTCTAATAAGGATTTCCATTTGGTTTCTTTATTAATATCAACTTTATTGAGTTTACTCGCTTTCGGTGCAATCAGAACGAGTTGATTGCCCAACATAGTCAACCGAGTTTCATCAATAATCAGTTTCTTCCCGGCAACATAATCCATCCACTGTTGATCAGCGGAAATAAAAATATCTGCCGGCGCACCTTGCTCAATCTGGCGAGCCAAAATGGAAGAGGCAGCATAAGAAGCCACCACTTCACCTTTTTTCTCTCGCTTATACAACGCCGCAATATCATCAAGTGCATTAGTCAACGAGGCGGCAGCGAATAATGTGACTTTTTCCGTAGCCCACACTTGCCACGTCAAAGCAAAAGAAACGACAACGCCGACTAGCAGTTTGCCAAAACTCTTTTTCATTTGTTTTCCACCTGCTTCTTACCTATTAGTTCATCGTGTATAACAAGATATAACGTCAATTGGAAGAGTGTTCCAATATTAATCGGCAAATTGTGAGCAACTTTTACTATCTAATTTAATTCGAAGTAAAATACTGTAATAGGAAAACCAAATGAATAAAATGGAATTGATTATGATTAATTAAGACAAATTACCCGGTTAATCACCGGGTAATCAGAATAGCATCTGGTGTAAAAGAAATATTAGTTTTACTTTTCAGAACGACCAATACGGGAAACGATATTAAACAGTTCCCCAAGACCATAAATTAAACCTAAAATTCCGGCCGTCACTACCGGTACCATGACCAGGGCGAAAGCCATACTTTTAATCAACTCAAACATGGTAGCCTCACACAATGGCTCATTAAATGAGCCAGCAACATAACACATTTTTAACCATAGCAGGTAATACCGCTATAATTAGTACCATTCTAGACAAAGACAGACAACAGTAACCGGCTAAACGTGCGTTTTTCGGGTTAGCCTATCAAAATTTACGATTATATTTACTAAAAAAAACTATTATGCAAGCCGAAATTCTACTGACACTGAAATTACAACAACGGTTATTCGCAGATCCACGGCGAATATTATTACTAAAACAGATTAAAGCAACGGGTTCTATCAGTCAGGGAGCAAAACAGGCCGGTATCAGTTATAAAAGCGCCTGGGACGCAATTAATGAAATGAATCAGCTGGCAGACGAAATACTGGTAGACCGTGCTACAGGTGGTAAAGGAGGCGGCGGGACAAATCTTACCCATTATGGCGAACGTCTATTGCAACTTTACGATCTACTGACACAAATTCAGCAAAAAGCCTTTGATGTGCTAAAAGATAACCAACTTCCCCTCGACAGTCTGTTAGCGGCCATTTCCCGTTTTTCTCTGCAAACCAGCGCCCGTAACCAATTCTTTGGCACAATTACTGACCGTGACCATAATCAGGTGCAGCAACATATCCGCATCTTGCTGACAGATGGTCAAACATCACTGAATGCGGCATTAACAGAACAAAGCGCTAACCGTCTTGGCTTGGCAAAAGGTAAAGAGGTATTGGCGCTCATTAAAGCACCTTGGGTGAAACTCACTAAAGAGCCGTTCTCTATCGGTCATTTCGACAATGCCCTGACAGGGCTGATCAGTAAAATTGAAACCAGCGAAGAGAACACAGAAATTATTATTGTTCTTGATGGCGGTGAAATCCTCTGTTCTACTCTGCCCAATCAAGAAGCAAATAACCTGAAACTACATTCTGGAGATAAAATCACTGCACTTTTTAATGCTGACCAAGTAATTATTGCAACTCTGTGTTAAGAATTGATTCCATTATCACTGAACAATTCATAATATCCAGTAATATCATTGTGTTACGTGCCTTACGCATCACCTAGTGTCCGATATTAAATGTTAATTAAAAGTTAATATTGACATTCCGTGGCATTCCGCTTATTTGTGGAAAGATATTTGCATTGCTTAAAAAGGAATAAAAGATGTCTGAATTGCAAATAACGCAAGG
Organism: Photorhabdus kayaii; assembly: GCF_025384895.1. Taxonomy (NCBI): domain Bacteria; kingdom Pseudomonadati; phylum Pseudomonadota; class Gammaproteobacteria; order Enterobacterales; family Morganellaceae; genus Photorhabdus; species Photorhabdus kayaii. The sequence continues at coordinate 51,694 of NZ_JAJAFZ010000017.1, read as the reverse complement.
CTGTTTCCGTTTAAGTGATACTCGTACCTTGCAGTTATCATCACTAAAAATAGCCTCTGGCGAAAATTGGGCTTTTATTGGCGCTAATGGTAGCGGAAAATCATCATTGGCCCGTGCGCTTTCAAATGAATTAGTCCTACTTTCCGGCGAACGAAATTGCTCATTTCGCAGGTGCGCCCGCGTCTCTCTAGAACAATTACAAAAACTGACGGAAGAAGAATGGCAACGCAATAATACTGATATGCTCAGTGATGATGAAGATGATACCGGCCGCACTGCGGCAGAAATTATCCAGCTTTATCATAAAGATAACGAACTTTGCCTGGAACTGGCAAAACAGTTCGGTATTATGGATTTACTTTCCCGTCGTTTTAAATATCTTTCTACTGGTGAAACCCACAAGACATTACTTTGCCAGGCACTGATGGCTTCACCTGATTTGCTGATTCTGGATGAACCTTTTAATGGTCTTGATCTATTTTCCCGTGGTCAACTCGCTGAATTACTGGAAAAATTGTCATCAAAAGGAATCGTTTTGGTACTTATCCTTAACCGGTTCAGTGAAATCCCAGATTTTGTTGATCAGATTGGCGTACTAGCGGATTGCCAGCTAACCTCTGTTGGCATCAAAGAAAAAGTGATGGCAGATTCCTTGGTAGCTCAACTGGCACACAGTGAAAAACTGAACGGTATTCATTTACCTGAAACAGATGAATTTCCTGTCGATAATCAGCTACCGCCCGATCAACCGCTGATTATCCTACGTAATGGTATCGTTCAGTATAATGATCAGCCAATTTTGCATGGGCTAGATTGGCAAGTGAATTCAGGTGAACATTGGCAAATTATTGGCCCAAATGGTGCCGGAAAATCAACGCTTCTGAGTCTGATTACCGGAGATCATCCTCAAGGCTACAGTAATGAGCTGATCCTGTTTGGCCGTCAACGCGGTAGCGGCGAAACCATTTGGGATATCAAACGCCATATTGGCTATATTAGCAACAGCATTCATCTGGAATATCGTGTCAGTATCAGCGTTCGTAATGTGATTCTGTCCGGTTTCTTCGATTCAATTGGTCTTTATCAGACAGTATCAGATCGCCAGCAGCAACTTGCTGATGAATGGCTGGCTTTATTAGGATTATCTGTTCAGATTGCCAACGGCCCGTTTCACAGCCTTTCATGGGGACAACAACGACTTGTTCTGATAGCTCGCGCACTGGTTAAACATCCGGCTTTATTAATCCTTGATGAACCTCTCCAAGGGCTTGATCCACTCAACCGCCAGTTGGTATTACGTTTTATTGATGTCATGATTGCTGATGGCGATACTCAACTACTGTTTGTTTCTCATCATCAGGAAGATGCGCCGCAATGCATTACTCACCGACTGATATTTATTCCTGATGGTGATCTATACCGCTACAAAACGGAGAAAGTTTCTGATTGATTTCTGATAGTTCCCCGTTATGAGGGGATCTTACTTATGAGTCTAGCCAATTTTCATCACAGCCATTTCTATTAGTATCTTAATAAGGTGATTGATTATTGACCAAACAATCTGAATTAAGGAACGATTATTACCAGCATGAGAACTTCTCCGACCAGTGAAAAAAACATCGCAATTTAGTTATCATGCATTATTATTTTTGCTCACTAAATAACATCCATAATCAATTTTTGGTCTGCTTTTCAGATCCTTTTTTAATTTGTTAAAAATAAAGGGAAATATATGATTTGGGGTTTACTTGCTACATCACTGGCATTATTAGCTATACACCGCACTACTGCACTGATTGTTCTACTGGCCGCAGTTATTACCGGATTTGTCACTCAAACTATGATTTATCCGGCAGTCGCCACTATTGCGATTATTTTTTTGTTAGGTGCGCTACGTATCTATTTTCAACAAAATAACATCATTAAAATCACAACTGAGCTACTATTACTCGCCTTTGCAGTGGCATTATTCCTACATCTGCTCCCAGGTTTTAATAATCTGAAATATCTCGATAAAGTTCAGGTAGGCCCTCATAGTGCCCCATTCTCAATGTATTTCAACTTTGACAAAGCACTCATTCCTTTCCTGCTGTTATGTTGCATGCCTAGCCTATTTACAACAAAGCCACTGACCAAAATTTGGCCTTATGCATGGATAATCTTAGCTATTGCTATTCCTGTATTGTTAAGCATAGCAACGGCTCTCGGAGGACTCGCAGTTGAACTGCACATGCCACAATGGTTACCGATGTTTATATTGGCCAATATTTTCTTCGTTTCGCTGGCAGAAGAAGCGCTATTCCGTGGCTATATCCAACAGAGGTTAAGTCAGTGGATTAACCCCTATTTTGCCCTGATCATCACCGCTTTGATTTTTGGCGGCGCACACTTCGTCGGCGGCCCATTACTGATGATGTTTGCTACACTTGCCGGATTAATATATGGGCTAGCATGGATGTGGAGTGGCCGTCTGTGGGTCGCTGTTGGATTCCATTTCGCACTCAACTTAGTCCATTTGCTGTTCTTTACTTACCCAATCAAGTTGGTGACCGCACTATAAACGTGTCAAACTTGCCCGGTATCTATTCAGCAATCTGCAAGAAATTCAGCTTTTCAAGCAAATAAAGTTTGAAACAAGACTATTGATTGCTGTTCTAGTGCATAGGGCAATATAATGCGCTCAGTTATCATTAAGTTTGACTTTTAAGGAGTTTAAGCTATGGCTGTCACTAAACTGGTTCTGGTAAGACATGGCGAAAGCGAGTGGAACAGAGAGAACCGTTTCACTGGCTGGACTGACGTCGCGTTATCTGAAAAAGGTCGCGCCGAAGCTCAACAAGCAGGGCAACTGTTGAAAAAAGAAGGGTTTGTTTTTGATTTTGCCTACACCTCCGTGCTAAAACGCGCTATCCATACGCTGTGGAACATTCTGGATCAGGTTGATCAACAGTGGTTACCTGTTGAAAAAAGCTGGAAACTAAATGAACGTCATTATGGTGCTCTGCAAGGTTTGGACAAATCAGAAACCGCAGCTAAATACGGCGATGATCAGGTTAAACTATGGCGTCGTGGTTTTGCTATCACCCCACCAGATTTAACTAAAGATGATGAACGTTTCCCAGGCCATGATCCACGTTATGCGAATTTGAAGCCAGAAGAGTTACCCGTGACCGAAAGCCTGGCAACGACTATTGAACGCGTGATCCCTTACTGGGAAGAAGTTATCAAACCGCGTGTTGCTCAAGGTGAAAAAGTGATTATCGCAGCGCACGGTAATTCTTTGCGTGCTTTGGTTAAATATCTGGATAATATGAGCGAAGAAACTATTCTTGAGCTAAACATCCCAACAGCAGTACCTCTGGTTTATGAATTCGACGAAAACATGAAACCAATCAAACATTACTATCTGGGTAACGCTGATGAAATCGCAGCAAAAGCCGCGGCTGTAGCAAACCAAGGTAAAGCGAAATAATTCATTGCCGATAAAAAATTGCTGACACCCTATTTTCCAGCAAACATAAAAAACCGGAGTTGTCGATTCCGGTTTTTTTACATTGGAAAAATGTTATCAGCCACGACGCGCTTTTATTGCCGACGACAATTGACGTAACAAAATTTCAGTATCAGCCCAACCAATGCAAGCATCAGTAATACTTTTACCATATACCAATGGCAGACCGCTATCCGGATTCTGATTTCCTTCTTCCAAATGACTTTCTACCATGACACCAATAATCGCTTTCTCCCCAGCGATAAGCTGCCGACTCACATCTGAACACACATCCATCTGCTTTTTAAATTGCTTAGAACTATTAGCATGACTGAAATCAATCATAATTCTTGCCGACAAACCGGCTTTTTCCAAGTCTTGCTTCACGGCAGCGACATGTTCGGAACTGTAATTCGGTTCTTTACCACCACGCAAGATAATATGACAATCATTGTTTCCGCTGGTATTTACAATCGCGGAATGTCCCCACTTAGTGACAGAAAGGAAACTATGAGGGGAACCCGCTGCATTAATCGCATCAATGGCAACTTTTATCGCACCATCAGTACCATTTTTAAAACCAACCGGACAGGAAAGGCCAGAAGCCAACTCACGATGGACCTGAGATTCCGTTGTACGAGCGCCAATTGCTCCCCAACTCATCAAATCGGCTAAATACTGTGGAGAAATCATATCCAGATATTCCCCCGCAGCCGGTAGCCCCATGTCATTAATATCCCGTAACAACTGACGCGCTAAACGCAAACCATCATTAATATCAAAACTGTGATTCATATGAGGGTCATTAATTAACCCTTTCCAGCCAATAGTTGTACGCGGTTTTTCAAAATAAACTCGCATGACAACTTCCAGATCCTCTTTCAGCTCCTCACGCAATTCATTCAACCGCTCGGCATATTCCATTGCTGCTTTAGGATCATGAATAGAACATGGCCCAATCACAACCAACAGACGATCATCTTCACCCGTCAGAATTTGATGAATCGTTTTACGCGCCTTACGTACTGTCAATGCAGCCTTTTCAGTTGCTGGAAATTTTTCAAGTAGTGCCACAGGAGGTAATAATTCTTTTATCTCTTTAATTCTTATATCATCATTCTGATAATTCATAACCCTCTCTCATCTAACATCTTTGTATATCCGTCATCTTTCAAGTTGCCTCTTTGTTGGCTGCACTCTCTCACCCCAGTCACATAGTTACCTATGCTCCCGGGGATTCGCTCCCTTGCCGTCGCGATGCATCTTGAAATCTATTGGGTATATATTTAATTAAAGCAATCTTGTGATTTTAATCTAACTGTTAGAAGCCAAACTGTAAATATTCTTTGTAGAGAATAAATAAATCAATGCGTAACGCAAAACATAGCAAGATATTGTCAATGTGTGGTTAGCTCTATTCTTATGGTTGAAATATCTTTAGAAATGAGAATTATCAAAGTAAATACCTAAAAATATGCCAGAAATCAACAAAACAATTCTCTGGCATAGTTAGCAAACTATTTCACATGAGATAATGGCAAAGAATGGTTTTCCTTAGCTGCCTGAACCCACAAATGGAAGCCATTAAATGCAATGCCCAAGAGAATCACATACTGCAACGACATTGCCAGCACGCCTTGATGGAAATAGATAACAACGCTTATCACATTGATAACCATCCATATCAGCCAGTTTTCAACATATTTACGAGTCATCAGAATCATTGCCACAATAGATAACACCGTCATTGTCGAATCCCAGAATGGGAATGCATCGGGCTCCAATATCGGCATCTGAACATTAAAGCCAAATTTTTGCATAATCGTAACGGCAATCTGAGTCAGATAGCCAAAGACTCGATCAATATTAAAAGTCATAATGGCAATCAATAGCACAGAAATTAGACTAATTATTACCGCCTTATTCAAACTTAACCAACGTATTTTAAGTTCAATCTGCTGCTGATCATTAACCTTGCTCCAAGCATACCAACCATAAATATTTGCCGCAAAGAAGAATAATTGCAGCAATAAACTGGCATAAAGTTGAATTTGGAAGAAAATCACCGCAAATAATGTGACATTAATTAGTCCAAACAAATAGTTAATTATCTTCTCCTGACTAGCAAACCAAATACATAACAAGCCAGCGATCGTACCTACCGCTTCAATCCACGATAAATCATACCCTCCTTTTCCCAGAGGTATATTTACTAATATGTTGTTAATACTGAAAAAATCCATCTGTTATATCCTATTATTATCTACAATAAAATATTACTCTCATTATTCAATTTTCTATTTTAACTGAGTTGCAAAATCAAGCATCCTATTTAACGGAATAAGTGCCTTTTCCCGTAATTCTTTTTCAACCAATATCTCATGCTGAACCCCTCCCTGTTCCAACCCCTGAACGATGGCTTGTAAACCATTCATTGCCATCCACGGACAATGAGCACAACTGCGGCAACTCGCGCCTTCTCCAGCCGTAGGTGCTTCAAATAACTGCTTCTCAGGACACGCTTGCTGCATTTTATAAAAAATGCCTTTATCTGTTGCCACAATCAGTTTCTGATGCGACAAAGATTGCGCTGCTTTGATTAATTGGCTGGTCGAACCAACAGCATCAGCCAGATCAATAACAGCGTGCGGTGATTCAGGATGAACCAATACCGCAGCATCGGGATGCAGACCTTTCATCCTTAGCAAAGCCTGAGTTTTAAATTCATCATGAACAATACAAGCCCCTTGCCAACACAGAATATCGGCCCCTGTTTGTTTACGAACATAATTCCCCAAGTGGCGATCGGGTGCCCAAATTATCTTCTTTCCCTGGCTATCCAGATAATCGATCAATTCAACAGCAATACTTGAAGTCACAACCCAATCCGCTCGTGCTTTAACGGCTGCTGATGTATTTGCATAAACCACTACGGTACGATCAGGATTGTCATCACAAAACTGGGTGAACTCTTTTTCAGGGCAACCAAGATCTAGCGAACACTCAGCTTCCAGCGTTGGCATTAAAACACGCTTTTCAGGGTTGAGAATTTTGGCGGTTTCTCCCATAAATCGCACACCGGCAACTAATAAAGTAGAGGCCGGATGATTATTGCCAAAACGTGCCATTTCCAATGAATCTGCAACACACCCTCCTGTCTCTTCAGCTAAAGCTTGGATCTCAGGATCGGTATAATAATGTGCGACTATAACGGCATCCTGCTGTTTTAAAAGGTATTTAATTTTTTCACGGTAATGTTTTTTTTCATCCTTACTGAGAAAAGCAGGTTTGGGAGGAAATGGATAAATGGTTGAATTAAAATCAATATACTGGTTCATTACTTTGACTCTCTGTTTAGTATATGGTTTTAAAAAGCAATAATTTTGGTTTTCAGTCCGAAAACTTGCCCGATTTTGTTTAATATACTAAACAAAATAACCAATTTATAGCAATTTATCGTGAAATATTTTGTCTATGATGGCTAAACAGAAAACATTATTATATTTATAATATGCTGTTTTATTAAAGCCATTTATTAAATTATTTTTTAATTAAAAAGTAAGAAAATTCTTGGCATGAAAATTGTTTTACCGGTTTATCATCTTTTTAACAGAGAATTCAAATTAATAATAAATGCGCTTTCTAGAAAGATAGTTAATTAAATTCAGTCGAAGCCCATTAACCATTAACAGTGAGTTAAAAAAATTAGAACACAAAAACATTATCCGAATAGACTGGTATTTAAGTGTTTTCTCTCCGTTATTTAATGAAGTAAACCATAAAAGATAGCAAAATAAAAAAGCGGTGAAAACGGTTAATACGGCAAGATTTAAGTCCTGAAAAAAGCTTGATTATCCGAAAAAACATAAAGGGTAGCGACTGATGAAAACGACTTAGGATTGCCAGTAAAACAGCGTCAGTAAAGATAAAAAGCAGGTATGATTAATGTTTTTAAACATAAAACACGATATACCATAATGATTAAAAGTAATAAAAAGCAAACTTAAAAAGTGGTAAAAAAACTGTTAAAAATTTATACCAATTAAATCCAGGAGTTAAAACTATGACTTTTAACAATCGTTTAAAACCCATCCATCATAAAACCATCAGTGAAAAATGAGAAATAGAAATTGATTTTGTTAATACTTATATCTCCCAAAAAAAGATAGATAAATCATGAATAGTTAATCAGATAATCCATTTTACAAAAAGAACCCGCTTTAATAACGTTTTCAACCAAGGAATAAATTTTTTATATACTCAAGATACTTCAAAGTGCATGTTTGAAAAACAATTATGTTGTTGAATTTAAATGTTTTTATATCTGACAGCTCAAGCATCTTGAAGTTCATTCGGTATATACCCTATGGATTTCAAGATGCATCGCGACGGCAAGGGAGTGAATCCCCGGGAGCATAGATAACTATGTGACCGGGGTGAGCGAGTGCAGCCAACAAAGAGGCAACTTGAAAGATGACGGGTATAAACCAATCAAGTCATCAATCACAAAAACATGAATAATAAAATCCTAAAATAAAGCCGGACTAATCGGCTTTATTCTTACTGCAAACTGCTCCAGCCACTAGAATTATGCCGCCTTTACGATGTAGTTAAATGCCACGTTACGGGGTCTATTTTCGTTAGCGGTGGGGACTTGTCTTGATGCATCAATGTCAAAATATGTAAGATCAGTACTACTGCCGCCATTTGCTGAACGTGTATCTGCCGTACCATATCGCAACGATGCCATGACACCATTCACAATAGGCGTCTGGGGAGCACCGCCCATCTGAGCATGTATAGCTTGAGTTGACCCTGTAATATTTCTGATTGCATCTCCCTGCCAAGACAAAAGCCCACGACCACTATCAACACCACGATTATCATCCCATCCGCGGATAAATTCTCCTCTTAAATCAGGTAATCTACCGCTAGGATAAGCCTCCGCCAACTTCGGATACTGTGATTTATTAAAAGGTGAGCCATTACAAATAAAATAACCGAAAGGTGGATAGAGTAACGGCCAGGGAATAGGAGAACCAACAGGAATTTCACTGACTGTTTTAATCCGGTTATCTATCTCTTCGCGGGTATAAGTATGCTCACGTAATGAGTTTATTTCTTGCTGAACAAGCTTTTGCGTCACTGCCAATGTATCACTATTGCCAATCACATTTGTAAGCTGAACAACACCTTTTTGTGTTAATGAAGCATTGGGCATATCTGTTGTAATTTTTTGTGCTATCGCTTTATTTAATTGAGCGGTAAGTTTAGCTACATTTCCATCATCCAGAATATCATTGCCAGATTGTGTCGCGATAAAATCAGCGACGACAGATGATATAGTTGATGACTGACGTAATACCTTATTTAACAAATGAGTGGGAACATTATCCGGAGAAAATCCCACCTGCAAACCCAAGTTTTGTTCATATTTTTCTTGACTAATGACATTTGCATTACTACTAATAGAAAAAGCCTTAAAATCATTCTTGTGACTCATATATTTTCCTTAAATTAAATAATGTTATTTAATAATCAACATCTTGAATTATTGTAAAAATAATCCCCTGTAATTCAGGCTAATCAAAGTCTAGTTCAAGAAAAAAAATAACACTGTGTTCTTATTACTTATAAGCTTAACCGTTTTTGTATCATTGGCAGCAATAAGTAGTTCAATATTTTGGAGTCGCTTTCGGCTTTGCAAGAAATGGGAATTAAGAAAATATCTCGATGGTGTGTAGATATGTACATTTGTTGCGAGTACATATTGAAACCCCATCGATGCTATTATGAAATTTTACCGCAAAAATATGGCACATTACCCTTTTTCTGTTTTCAGAATAAAAAAATAAAGCCGGTTACCCGGCTTTATTTCCTTATCTATTCCGTTGCTTGATAGAATAGGTTTATGGAATGACTATAACACTAGGATCTGTTAACGAACATTCGATGTTTGATACTAGGGTGACAGCAATAATATTTACTGTCGAGTTTCTTGATTTATCAAACAAAGAAACCTTTATCACCTCAGTAGAGAGTTTTTCCCCTTCCACTCCATCATTTAACGTAATTATCCTACCATTGTGTTTCAGAGGAAATTCATTTAACAGAATGCTAGCACTCTTTGAAATATCAACATTATCAGACTTAATAATACCTTTTTGTTCAGCTTTCTGTATTACTTGCTGAACATTCCAACCGTTAATATCTGCACAATCATCAGATCTTGTTCCCGCCACAGCGTTAGCAGTAAAAAGCATCGCAGTTAATATCAATATTAGTCTTTTCATTCGACAACCAAATCCATATCGTGCGAGAGCAATATCTCACGTCGTATATCTCTATTAAGAATTATACAACCTTCTGATGAATGTTCAGGATCTTTTCTGCTAGCACCGTGAATTCTAAAAGCACTACGGCCATGCATATCATTATAACTACATGGGTCAAGGATAATAGTCATGGGGCCTTTTGAGCTATTTTCACCGGTTATTTTATAATAACCTCTGGGTATAGGACCTAAGTTTTTTATACCTTCTGATGCAGGATTATTCTTATGTATACCCTGACCACTCCAACCGTGGCCAATTAGCTTCGTATCGTGATAAATTTCACCACTGTATTGTTGATAAATCCACGTCATAGTGCATGCCTCTACTTGAATTATTAATACTAAGTTTCATTTCTACAAATTAAATAAAACCCATATAGCTCATCAATTAGACAATAACATATCTGAATAGTTCTCATACATTACTAAAATAACTGGATTTATTCTCCATATTTTCCTGTAACTTTTTTTGCTTCCAGTTCCAAACTGAATCTTCTGACATATGGACACGAATATCTGGTATTAAAGATTTTCACTTCCGTGTTCTACGGCATATGTAGGCACGCTGGTTGATATAATCCAAAATCGCTTTCGGCATTAGGCATTAGGCATTAGGCATTAGGCATTAGGCATTAGGCATTACACAAGAATACGGCGCATTACCCTTTTTCTGTTTTCAGAATAAAAAAATAAAGCCGGGCTAACCGGCTTTATTCTTACTTCAATCTGCTCCGGCCACTAGAATTATGCTGCCCTTACAACGTAGTTAAATGCAATGTTACGAGGGCGAGTTTCATTTGCAGTACGTGCGACACGTGATGAATCGAAACTAACTGCGTACGATGTTCCATTTTGTGTCACATGAGATATTGTTCTCAAGTCACCCTCTAGAAAAACTCCGGATGTGGAATCATGTGGACGCGTCATCAAACCAATGCCGTTACCAGCTTCTAAAAAACCTGTCATTCGCTGCATCGCATCCCCCTGCCACGACAGCATTGTGCGTCCCATGTCCACACCGCGTCCATCATCCCAACCACGAATAAATTCGCCTCTTAAATCAGGTAGCCTACCGTCAGGATAAGCTTCTGCTAACTTTGGGTACTGTAATTTATTAAAAGCAGAACCGTTACAATTGAGATAGCCGACAGGTGGATAAGGCAACGGCCACGGAATAGGGGAACCAACAGGAACTTCACCGACTGTTTTAATCCGGTTATCTATCTCTTCACGGGTATACTCACGTAATGAGTTTATTACTTCCTGAACAAGCTTTTGTGTAACCGCTAACGTGTCGCTATTGCCAATCACATTTGTAAGCTGAACCACACCTTTTTGTGTTAATGAGGCACTGGGAATATCTGTCGTAATTTTTTGTTCTATCGCTTTATTTAATTGATCGGTGAGTTTGGCTACATTTCCATCATCCAGAACATCATTGCCAGATTGTGTTGCGATAAAATCAGCGACGACAGATGATATGGTTGATGACTGACGTAATACCTTATTTAACAAGTGAGTGGTAACATTACCCGATGGAAATCCAGTCTGCAAACTTTGGTTTTCTTCATATTTTTCTTGACTAACCACATTTGCATTATCACTAATAGAAAAAGCTTTAAAATCATTCTTATGACTCATGTACTTTCTCCTTAAATTAAATAATATTATTTTATAATCAACATATTAAATTATTGTAAAAATAGTCTCCCTTGCAATTCACACTAATAAAAGTCTAGTCCAGAAAAAGAATTTGGTTCAACATTTTGGCACAAAAATATACTACAAAAATTTATATTTAACATCGGGAAATTATTTTTCTATTACTCCTGTCGTCTGATAGAAAATTTCGCAAGCAATTAAAAGAATAAGCGCGTAAAAAACTACGAGAACGGGGTAATTAAACCGAAAGGTTGAACTTTTTAAAATGACAACAGGCATCTAATTCTGAGTGCCTCTTTTATGAATTACTCTAATGACTTTATATGTGGGTCTTAACCTATCGTAATCCTAACTGGTACACCTCAAAATCTAAGGAGATAAAGACGGACTAACCAACGTTACTTACTAGCCACATCTTTCCTCCTTTTATATATTTCTGATAACCAATTATCAATGCAATAAATATTACCATTGATAGTGCCGCTGATGTATCTATATAAAAAATAAAACTTTCTTCATTAGTTCACTTCATTTAGATATTGACTGAATGATATTTGAAGCTTCAATTAGTGTAAGTAGATGCCCGCTATCACCTTTTCGGCCTCTAATTGTTACAGTTAGCATGTTTCACACCGATAAAAAGTAGGCATAACACCTACAAATATATTGATAACGGAATTAATGTATAGGTATTATACTCATACATTAACCAAACGGAGGATTTATGGGTAGTGCAGAACTAATAAAACTCCTAATAGCTGACGGATGGGTTAAGGCCAGACAAGACGGTAGTCACATCACTCTAACTAAACCCGGTGTTGCAAAAATAATCACAATACCGCACCCAAGAAAAGACTCATCAAAAGGTGTTATCCGGCAGGCACAAAATATTTCAGGGCTGAAATTACTATGATAACGGGCACAATTATACCGCCCTTTCTCTGCAAAGCTCATGATCAAATTAAGAGGTAATACTATGATTTATCCACTCTTTATATTTAAAACAGAAGATGGGTTTGACGGTTACTTCCCCGATGTTGAAAGCTGTTTCTTTGCTGGCAATACCTTAGAAGATGCTATTCGGGATGCTAAAAAAGCATTCGCGCAGCACATGGAAGTTTTAACCGAACACGGCGGCTATGTCCCTACCCCTAAAGACTCATCTGATTACATCGGTGATCCTCGCTTGTCTGAAGATGGAGGGGTTATTGCCCTCATCGAGTTAGATCCAGCGAAATATGAGTCAAAGGCCATAAAGTTCAATTTAACTATGCCTGGTAATCTATTAACTGCTATAGATCGCTACATTGAGAAAAACGGACACTATAAAAACCGCTCTGCTTTTCTAGCTGAGTTAGCCAGAAAAGAAATAGCTCCCCACTAACAGATTTAGGGTAGGAAACTACCCTAAGCAAAATTCACCCGGATCGGACTTGCGATTCATCGATTAAAATTCAACCTCCCAATATATTGCCATTTGATTTAAAAGAAAAAAATATCACTCACAAAGCTGACAAATGGCATAATTATGACGCATTCACGGCACACAATGATGGCACAAATAGGATACATTACCTTTTTTCATTTTTAGTTTTCAGGATAAAAATAAAGCCGGGCTAACCGGCTTTGTTACTACCTCAGTTTATCCAGCCATTCAATACCGGAAGCTTGTAAAATATCTTACTCTGCTCAGTAATACCCGATATTTTTTCCATTCAAATAAAGTGGCTTCTTATATTGCTGGTTTTCAAAGAGTATTTCCGTTCAGCTATTATGCTGCTCTCACTATGTAATTAAATGCAACATTGCGGGGACGGGTTTCATAACCGCCGGTATTGTTAGCAATTGATGTAACAGTTGCGTCGCCTGTAACATCCCTACCGAGCGGATATTGGTATCTATCTACAGGTCCTTGATAATTAGAAAGGTATTTTCTTCTCTCGTTCCCTTGAGAAAGTTGTATTCTTTTTGTGTTGTCAGTTTGTGCGCTTAAAATAATACGATCACTATCAACACCTCGACTATCATCCCAACCACGAATAAATTCTCCACGCAGGTCAGGTAATTTTCCGGTTGGATACACTGCCGCTAATTGTGGGTAAGTTGTTTTATCGAACTCTGCTCCGTTACATTGCAGCCACCCGGCTGGTGGTATAACTGTAGGCCAGGGAATAGGAACACCCACAGGAATATTATTAACTGCATTGATTAAATTATTAACTTCTGCCTTGGTATATGCACCTATATCCCCAGCCTCTAGACTAATGTCAGTAGACAATGTTTTCCCATTCACCTTTCGGCTATTAGGCACTCTGTCATTAATATTTTCACGCAATGAATCTATTATTTCCTGGGCTAGCTTTTGAGTGACAACCAATGTATCACTATTGCCCACTACATCTGTAAGCTGAACAACACCTTTCTGTGTTAATGAGGCATTTGGCACTTCTGCTGTGATTTTTTGCTCTAACGCTCTGTTTAATTGGGCTGTGATTTTAATTATATCACCATCATCTAGAATATTATCGCTAGATTGTGTAGCGATAAAATCAGCTACCACAGATGATATAATTGATGACTGGCGAAGAACTTTATTTAATAAATCGATAGAAATAGTATTTGGTGGAAACCCTGTCAGTAAATCCTTACTTTCTTCATATATTTCTTGACTAATTATATTCGCATTATTACTAATAGAAAAAGCCTTAAAATCATTCTTGTGACTCATGTACTTTCTCCTTAAATTAAACAATGTTATTTTATAATCAACATATTAAATTATTGTAAAAATAGTCTCCCTTGCAATTCACACTAATCAAAGTCTAGTTCAGAAAAAGAATGTAGTTCAACATTTTTGAATCAAAAATATACCTTCCAAATTTATATTTAACATCTGGAAATTATTTTTATTTCATCCTGTAACTTTTCTATTTTAAATTACAAACTGAATATTCTGGCATTTGGACAAGAATATCTAAGCGGTAATGTTCAGAAATATCATAGGATTCCCTATCTTTGTAGAAAACACGCGCATTGTTATTATCGATACCCTTAAGTTGCCAGTTCTGAAAACGTGTCGGTAAATGCAAGTGCTGAGATACCATCATACACACCTCATCCCATACCTACTCTATAGCTTGTGATATTACAGTTATATATTTCACCCATAAAACAACTGCAGTTAAGCGATATAATACTTGCCACAGTCCCATGACGGGATTAAGGTGACTGTGATGAAAATAATATCCATTGCATCATCGAAAACGTTCTGAGAAAAACACCCAGATGCAAAACAACCACTAAAGGCTTAGTTTGACGAGGCAAAAAATGCCTCATGGAACCGACTACTTATCAAAAAATCCACACAATTTTGTTTTATATACTAAACAAAGTAACCAATTTATAACAATTTGTCGCGGAGTATTTTACCTGTTATAAGTTATTACATTACCTGCTAATTTATGAGATTAGGCTCACTCATCAATCATTACTAAAGTTAAATAGGAACTTCATATAATGGAAGACCCAGTAATCCTTCTGGAAAAAATCCTGACTTTTGCCCATAACGATCCCCGTATTGATACAGTTATCCAAACAGGTTCCCGTGCCAGAAATGCACGTGTAGATAAATTCTCAGATCTAGATATAGAACTGATTGGTTCAGGAACAGATGAATTAATAGGCAATGATTTATGGTTTAAGCAGTTGGGTGACGTTATGGTTGCATTGCATCTGGCTAATGAAAAAGAGGATGAACCAGATTGGCCAACTTGTCTGGTCGTTTTTAACGGCGGTCGTAAGGTGGATTTCACACTGGCAAGTGTTAAGCGCCTGAAAGATATGAAACAAAGAGGCTTGGATGAACTTTATCAACGCGGCTATAAGGTCCTCCTTGATAAGACGGGCCTTACAAACGGACTTCCTGAAATTACTCACCAATTGACTAAATCGTATATTCCATCATCAACAGAGTTTAATGAAAACCTGCGCGAGTTCTGGTTCGAGGCAACACAAGTACCTGTTTATATCACTCGTGGTGATTTATGGCCTGCAAGAATGAGGGATAATGAGATGAAAGACTTATTGCTAGCAATGATGGAGTGGTACGTCTCGATAAAAAGTGATGGAAAGACGGATGTCTGGTACAACGGCCATCATTTGCATGAATGGCTGCCTGAGAAGTTCAGCAAACATATTCAAGGGATTTTTAGCAGTTATGGCAAAGAAGAAGCGATACGAGCATTGCTGGAAACCACAGAGCTTTATACGGAGATTTCTGCTGAAGTGGCAGAAATGAAGGGGTTTGAGTTCGATAGTGAGTTACCCAGTAAAGTCAGGAAACATATTATGCAAGTTTGTTATGGTTAAATAATCTCGAACACCACAAAAAAACCTGTGAGTGTAATCAAAAGTCAAACGAAACAGTTCAATGAGGAAACTAGAAAAAAATGAAAATGCAAAAGGACTCTTCTCATACAGTTACGATCAAGGAAGTAATTATTCAGCAGAACGGTAAAGAGAATACGGAACACAGCGACCCGGTACCACTCGTCGAAATGTCAGTCAGTCTCGCTTCGCTCGGCTCGAACCTGCGACCCGTTGATTAAAAGTCAACGGCTCTACCAACTGAGCTAACGACTTACTCTAGGGGAATTGGTTTTGAATGAAGCTTTAAGATGGTGGGTCGTGCAGGATGACTCGGCCTGCGGCCTCGCCCTTCGGGCCAGCGCTCACGCGCTGTTGTCTCGCTTCGCTCGGCTCGAACCTGCGACCCATTGATTAAAAGTCAACTGCTCTACCGACTGAGCTAACGATCCATCTGGGAAATTGGTTTTGAATGAAACTCTAAGATGGTGGGTCGTGCAGGATTCGAACCTGCGACCAATTGATTAAAAGTCAACTGCTCTACCGACTGAGCTAACGACCCATCTGGGAAATTGGTTTTGAATGAAGCTTTAAGATGGTGGGTCGTGCAGGATTCGAACCTGCGACCAATTGATTAAAAGTCAACTGCTCTACCGACTGAGCTAACGACCCATCTTGTGACTTCTCTCGGCAACGGCGGCATATATTACTGATTTCTCCGCACTACGCAATGATTATTTTTTCAAATTACGTTTAAATGACTACTAAGCACTCAATTAACCCCGAAAATGTATCACTACACCCTTCCGGGGCCAATAATTACAGCGTAGAAAGCTTTTTCTCTGCCAGTTTAGCTGCATTCGAACCAGGATATTGTTTCATGACCTGTTGATAAACCGATCTCGCTTTATCCTTTTGCCCCTTGTCCTGCATGATTAAACCAACCTTATAAAGCGATTCACCACTCTTCTGCGACTTTGGATACTCTTTTACTACCGTAGCAAAGTAATAAGCGGCTTCGTCTTTCTTACCCTTGTTATAATGAAGTTGCCCTAACCAGTAATTAGCATTAGGCATATAACTCGATTTTGGGTAACTCTTCACGAAACTCTGAAAGGCTACAATCGCTTTATCGTACTCTTTGGTATTCACCGCCAAATGAACAGCAGCATCATAATCACCCTTCTCACTGCCCGTGCCAACAGATGATGATGCCTGATTGCCTCTATTATTTGCCGTTGAAGAAGCTGTATTTGCAGTAGGTTTACTCCCCTCAGAACTGGTAGCTCCTTCCAGTTGCTGATAAATATCCTTCTGCCGCTCTATAATCTGATTGAGCTGATACTGATTCTCCTGAATCTGCCCCCGAAGCATGTCAATATCACGTTGAGAATCAGCAAGTTGCTGCTGGAGCTGAGTTAACAGCTGACTGTGAGCATTGGAAATACGCTCTAGTTGGGTAAGGCGCTCATCGGTAGAACCCGAGCCGACATTACTGATTGGCGCTTGGGCAATAGCGGCCCAAGGAACCGCTACGCCAACCAATAACGACAGACCCAAAAAATGATGTCTGAAGTTACTGTTCATGAACTACTCTTAATATGCCAGTACTGCGCGACGGTTTTTAGCGTAAGCTGCTTCGTCGTGGCCCAGCACAGCAGGTTTTTCTTTACCGTAAGAGACGATAGAGATTTGCTCACCGGAAACACCTTTGCCTTGCAGGTACATTTTCACTGCATTAGCACGGCGTTCACCTAATGCGATGTTGTACTCAGGAGTACCACGTTCGTCAGCATGACCTTCTACAACAACTTTGTAAGATGGGTTGTTGCGCAGGAATGCCGCGTGAGCGTCTAGCAGCTGAGTAAAATCTGAGTTGATGTCGTATTTGTCAAAACCGAAATATACGATGTTGTTGTTTTGTAGCTCTTGCATTTGCTGACGAGCTAATTCCTCTGCTGACAGACCCGCATTAGTTTCGTTAACAGTGCCTACACCAGTCTGATCGTTATCAGCATTCTTGTTAGAACTACACGCTGCTACGGCCATAACTGGTAAAGCTAACATCAGCCCTTTTAGCACTTTGTTCAGTTGCATCTCTTTGATCCTTTTAAAATTTGCCATACATATTATTATGCATCACAGATACGGCGACCAGGCAGGAAATTTTACCTGTCCATCGGTTGCCGGAAGACGCGCTTTGAAACGCCCGTCAGTCGAAACTAGCTGCAATACAGTCCCCAACCCTTGGCTGGAGCTATAAATCACCATAGTGCCGTTAGGTGCGATACTCGGCGTTTCATCCAGGAACGTATCCGTCAAAATTTGAACGGCTCCCGTTGCCAGATCTTGTTTAGCTATGTGCTGCTTACCACTCTCTGAGCTGACCATCACCACAAAATTGCCATCTGCGCTTACATCAGCATCCTGGTTTTGTGTGCCTTCCCAAGTGAGGCGTTGCGGAGCACCGCCATTAATATCGGTTTTATATAACTGTGGACGACCACCCTGATCAGAGGTATAAACCAAAGTCTGGTTATCCGGCATCCAACTTGGCTCAGTATTGTTACTGCGCCCATCTGTAACCTGACGAATCTGAGCTGAACTCAAATCCATCACATAAAGATTCAAACTACCCGATTTAGACAGAGCAAACGCCAATTTACTGCCATCAGGGGAAAATGCAGGTGCACCGTTATGACGCGGGAAAGAGGCAACCTGACGTACCTCACCACTCGCCAAGGTCTGGATAACCAAGGCAGAACGGCCACTTTCAAATGTCACATAAGCCAGTTTGGCGCCATCAGGAGACCATGCCGGCGACATCAACGGTTCTGGCGAACGGTGAACAGTGAACTGGTTGTAACCATCGTAATCAGATACACGCAGTTCATACGGATATTTACCGCCATTAGTCTTTACAATGTAAGCCAGACGAGTACGGAATGCGCCTTTGATGCCCGTCAGTTTTTCAAATACTTGATCACTGGCTGTATGCGCAGCATAACGCAACCATTGTTTGGTCACTTTAAACTGATCCTGAGCAAGTACTGTGCCCGGAGCACTCGAAGTATCAACCAACTGATAAGAGATCAAAAAACCACCATCTGCGCTTGGTTGAATCTGCCCAACAACAACAGCGTCAATCCCCAACGCAGACCACGCAGCAGGTGTTACCTCAGATGCCGTCGTTGGTTGCTGTGGCATACGGCTGATATCAATAGGGTTAAATTTACCGCTGTTGCGAAGATCAGCGCCAACAATCGCCCCAATCTCTTCCGGTGCATTACCCGCTCCAGTCCATTTAAAGGGTACAACGCCAATAGGACGTGCAGAATCGACACCTTGGGTGATCTCGATACGAACTTCTGCGTAAGCAACCGTGGCCCACAACATTAAAATGCCTAGTACTACTTTAAAAGCCTGCCTCATTAATCTCTCCCTTATCACGATGGAATAGTCGCAATAATTCGCAGAATATTAACAAACGTCAACAAACAAAACCAGATATACCCGTTATCTTTCAAGTTGCCTCTTTGTTGGCTGCACTCGCTCACCCCGGTCACATCGTTACCTATGCTCCCGGGGATTCGCACCCTTGCCGTCTCGATGCATCTTGAAATCCATAAGGTATAGCTTAATAACATTGAATGGTTTTGTTTGTTATTAATATTAATAACTTCTAAATAACAACTTTATTGAGGTTTGAAATCAAGCGGCGCGTTTTTAAACGCTTCATAAACCTCCTTGCTTGGCGGTTTCGGAATTTTCGCTTGTTTAGCCGCCGCTACCGCCGCTTGGCACAACGCCTGGTCTCCCCCCTCTGACTTTACATCAATTAACAAGCCATCAGGAGCAAGTTTAATCCGTAATGCACAGGTACGCCCACGATACATGCTTGGATCGTAAAACTTATTCTGTATCGCTATCTGGATCTGCCCCAGATAGTTATTAATGTCAGCATTTGAAGCGCCACTTTTCTTACCGCCACCTTTACCGGCGGCAGAAGCCCCTCCTTGCTGTTTCGGTGCATTGGAAGTTAAACCACCCAGTAAGTCATCAACTTCACTTGCCTGTTTAGTGGCTTGCTCAGCGGCTTTTTTCTTGGCGTCAGCTTCGGCCTTGGCTTTAGCCTTTGCATCTGCCTCAGCTTTGGCTTTAGCATCCGCTTCAGCCTTGGCTTCTGCTTTAGCTTTAGCCTCAGCTTCTGCTTTGGCTTTCGCTTCTTCCACAGCTTTTTGTTTAGCAGCAGCGGCTTCAGCTTCTTTTTTAGCTTCAGCTTCGGCTTTCTTCTGTGCCTCAGCCTGCTCTTTAATCAGTTTTTCTTTTTCAGCCTTAGCCTTTGCCGCAGCTTCTTCTGCCTGTTTTTGCTCTTCACGGGCTTTGTTTGCGGCTTCTACAGCTTGCTTTTTCTGTTCTTCCGCTGCCTGTTGCGCCTTAATTCGCTCTTCTTCTACCGCTTTTAAACGCTCCTGCTCTTCAGCCTGTTTTTCCCTTAATTCGGCTGCTTGCTGCTCCGCTTTCTTCTTTCGTAACTGCTCTACACGCTTAGCATCAGCCTGTTGTTGTTGCTGTTGATTGTACTGTTGTACTACCGCATTCGGATCGACCATAACAGCATCAATAACAGAACCATCCTGACCACCGCCACCCATTTCAGTTTTTCGTGTCAGGGAACCCCAAATAAGTAACCCAATCAAAATAATATGCAACACAACCGAAACGATAACAGCGCGATTTAATTTATTGTTTTGCCCGTTTGTCTTTCCCACGCTCGATATCCAAGATCTTCAAATAACAGCAACTGCCAGCCAAACTCAGATAGCCTGAGTCATTAAGCCAACGGATTTCACACCTGCCTGATGCAGCATGTTGAGTGCCTTAATAATCTCATCGTAAGGCACTTCTTTCGAACCACCGATCAAGAAAACGGTTTTTGGATTCTCTTTTATTCGTGCCTGCGCTTCCGCAATAATCTGCGGCTCAGGCAATAATTCCAATCGTTCATGGTTAACTATCATGGTGTACTGACCAACACCAGAAACCTCCACGATTACCGGTGGATTATCAGAGTTAGAAACCGTTTTAGAATCTACCGCATCCGGCAGATCAACTTCTACGCTTTGAGTGATAATCGGCGCTGTTGCCATAAAGATAAGCAACAGAACCAGCAATACGTCCAGTAAGGGAACGATATTGATTTCGGATTTCAGCTCACGCTTGCGACTACGAGTGCGTGCCATAGCCTCCCCCTTACTATTTGTTCTCTGCTTGATTTTCAGCAGCGAAAGCCTGACGATGCAAAATAGCCAGGAACTCTTCCATAAAGTTATCGTAATTTTGCTCCAGCTTATTAACACGTTGATTCAAGCGGTTGTATGCCATAACTGCCGGAATCGCCGCAAACAGACCAATCGCCGTTGCAATCAACGCTTCTGCAATACCCGGCGCCACCATCTGGAGAGTGGCCTGTTTTACCGCACCTAACGCGATAAATGCATGCATGATGCCCCAAACTGTACCAAATAGACCAATGTATGGACTAATTGAGCCAACTGTCCCCAAGAACGGAATATGGCTTTCCAGCGATTCCAATTCACGATTCATTGAGATACGCATTGCACGCGAAGCCCCTGTTACTACCGCTTCTGGAGCATGATTATTTGCATGGTGCAGACGGGCAAATTCTTTGAACCCAGAATAAAAAATTTGTTCTGTTCCACCTAAAGAATCTCGACGCGACTGACTTTCCTTATATAAGCGTGATAATTCAATACCCGACCAGAATTTGTCTTCAAACGCTTCCGCTTCACGAGTTGCTGCATTGAGAATTTTGGTCCTTTGAATAATGATCGCCCATGAAGCAACGGAAAAGCAGATCAAAATAAGCATGATCAGCTGCACCAAAAGGCCCGCTTTCAAGAATAAATCTAGAATGTTCATGTCAGTCACTGCTTAAACTCCGCGACAATAGACTTTGGAAGCGCAATCGGCTTCATTTGAGATGTATTCACGCAGGCGATTAAAACCTCTGCGCTGTTAAGAATTGTTCCATTACCATCAACAATGTGTTGAATAAATGTCAAAGACGCTCTACGAATATCCGTAATTTCGCTCTGCACCTCCAACATATCATCAAGCCGGGCCGGGGCTCGGTAATCAACCACCATACGCCGAACAACAAATGCAATTTGTTCATCAAGTAGACGCTGTTGATGAACTCCATGCTGACGTAACATCTCAGTACGGGCTCTTTCATAAAAGACGACATAACGGCCATTATAAACTATCCCACTCACATCTGTATCTTCGTAATAAATACGAATGGGCCACCGGAACAACGTATTACTCACTTTCAATCCTACATAAGGCGAATTAACGCTGCCACTATACTCAAGACAATACGGCTTTGGAATAATGTGCAAATAAAAAATTTATGGGTTATTAGAAGCCGCATAACATACAGAATTAACTCATAAAGAAATGACACAAACCCCAAATCAAAATCAAGAATGCTGGCAAAGGAGAAAAAAAGATACGCCAGACGATATTTCTTGGCTGAAAACCTACCCCGAAAGTCACACCTGTACATACAGACCATATTAGCAAAATACCTTGCCATATCTGTAATGAACTGGTGTTAGCCGCAAAACGAGCTGGGTCCCAAAATATACAAGCAGCAAACGTTAATGCCACAATAAGGATAAGGCCCCGAACAGGGGCTTTATCCATTAGCCAATAGTATTTATCTATCAACACGACTTCTCGCCATCTTTAGCGGCTTTTTCTTCTTCATTATGCTCAAGAGCTAAGGCAGCGATTATAGCGAAACTACAAGCCAAGAGCGTTCCGAGAATCCAAGCAAAATACCACATGCTTTATGTTCCTTAATACAGTGAATGTTTGTTATCTTCAATAAAACTTTTATCCAAACGCCCGAACATTTTGTAGTAACACCAAATGGTATATCCAAGAACGATTGGGACAAAAATCAATGCAACTACAAACATGACACGCAGTGTCATCAAGCTTGAAGTAGCATCCCACATCGTCAGGCTGACATTAGGATCAGTGATTGAAGGCATCACAAATGGGAACATCGTTACACCGCAGGCCAGAATGATGCCAGCAATTGTCAGTGAAGAGAACAGGAATGCCCATCCAGCTTTATTCATACGCGTCATCAGCATCGTCAGCAAAGGCGAAGCCACACCCAATGCCGGTAGTACCCACAACCACGGATAGTTGTTAAAGTTGGTCAACCAAGCACCCGCCTGATGAGCGACTTCTTTATGTAATGGATTAGACTGAGCCACCGTATCCAAGCCGCCAGTCACAATATAACCATCAATACCATAAATCAGCCATACACCTGCCAACAGGAAAGCCACCATTGTCACCAGCGCACAGAGATAAGTTGCCGCACGAGAACGCAGGCGCAGCTCACCCGTAGTACGCATTTGCAGATAAGTTGCCCCCTGAGTCACAATCATCATCAAGCTGATAATTCCCGCCAATAAGCCGTACGGGTTGAGCAATCCAAAGAAGGAGCCGGTATAGAACAGACGGAGTTGGGAATCGACGTTAAACGGCACCCCCTGTAATAGATTACCGAATGCCACACCGATAACTAATGGTGGAACAAAGCTACCGACAAATATTCCCCAATCCCACATGTTACGCCACTTGCGGTTTTCCAATTTGGAGCGGTAATCAAAACCAACCGGACGGAAGAACAACGCAGATAACACCAGGATCATAGCAACATAGAAGCCAGAGAACGCCGCAGCATAGACCATCGGCCATGCGGCGAACAGCGCTCCACCGGCGGTAATCAGCCAAACCTGATTACCATCCCAATGCGGTGCCACTGAGTTAATCATGATGCGACGCTCAATATCGTTTTTGCCGATGATACGTAACAGGATACCGACTCCCATATCAAAACCATCAGTTACCGCGAAACCGATTAGCAATACACCAATCAGTAGCCACCATATAAATCGTAGTACTTCATAATCAAACATAAGTGGACTCCTGTTTACTGAGCTTCAGGTGCTGAAGTTGTTTTCTGTTCAAAATGGTAACGCCCCGTTTTTAGGCTACTTGGGCCAAGGCGAGCAAATTTGAACATCAGAAACATTTCCGCAATCAGGAATAAGGTATAAAGGCCACAAATCAGCGCCATAGAGAACAAGATATCGCCGGCTGCTAAATTGGAACTCGCCACCGCAGTTGGCAGAACTTCACCAATTGCCCACGGTTGACGACCATATTCCGCCACAAACCAGCCTGATTCGATGGCAATCCACGGCAATGGAATACTGTACAGTGCTGCGCGTAGCAACCACTTTTGTTTACCAATGCGGCCACGGATAACGCTCCAAAACGCCAGACCGATCAACAGTAACATCAGGAAACCTGCTGCAACCATGATACGGAATGCAAAATAGAGCGGTGCAACCCGAGGAATAGAATCTTTTGCGGCTGCTTTGATCTGTTCTTCACTGGCATCAGTCACTTTGCTGGTATAACGTTTCAGCAACATGCCATAACCCAGATCTTGTTTATTTTCATTGAATGCTGTACGAACAGTTGGGTCTGTGTTACCTGCACGTAATTCTTCCAACAGATGATAAGCCTTTATACCATTACGAATACGCTGCTCATGCTGGTCCATCAGATCGCGCAGACCAATGACCGGAGTATCAACAGAACGGGTAGCAATTAGCCCCATAAGATAAGGGATCTGAATGGCATATTTGTTTTCCATTTTATCCTGATCCGGGATACCTATCAGTGTAAAAGCAGCCGGCGGTGGCTGGGTTTCCCATTCAGCTTCAATGGCGGCCAGCTTAGTTTTTTGTACGTCGCCCATTTCGTAACCAGATTCATCACCCAGTACAATAACGGATAGCACAGCGGCGATACCAAAACTTGAAGCAATCGCAAATGAACGCTTAGCAAATGGAATATCACGGCCTTTAAGCAGATAGTAAGAGCTGATACCGAGAACGAAGATCGCCCCTGTCACATAACCTGCGGCAACGGTATGCACAAATTTCACTTGAGCAACCGGGTTCAGTACCAGTTCAGCAAAACTTACCATCTCCATGCGCATGGTTTCAAAGTTGAAATCAGAAGCAATTGGGTTTTGCATCCAACCGTTAGCAACCAGAATCCAAAGTGCAGAGAAGTTAGATCCTAATGCGACCAACCAAGTTACCGCCAGATGTTGTGTCTTGCTGAGACGATCCCAACCGAAGAAGAACAGACCTACGAATGTAGACTCCAGGAAGAACGCCATCAAGCCTTCAATCGCTAGAGGCGCACCGAAAATGTCACCAACGTAGTGAGAAAAGTATGACCAGTTAGTCCCAAACTGGAACTCCATAGTCAACCCTGTTGCAACCCCCAGAGCAAAGTTAATACCAAATAACTTGCCCCAGAATTTTGTCATATCTTTATAAATTTGTTTACCGGAAAGCACATATACCGTTTCCATGATCGCCAGCAAAAACGCCATACCGAGCGTTAGTGGAACGAATAGAAAGTGATACATTGCAGTTAAGGCAAACTGTAATCGTGACAGTTCGACAATATCAAACATCTTGACTCCTTGCTCCTAGCAGGAAGACACCGACTTGCGGCAACCTGACTTCATATAAGCACTTTTCTCAAAGTACTCATGTGGAAGCCTCGTAACTACCAGCAATAAATGCCTTTAAAATATACCGTTATCTTTCAAGTTGCCTCTTTGTTGGCTGCACTCACTCACCCCGGTCACATAGTTCTCTATGCTCCCGGGGATTCGCTCCCTTGCCGTCGCGATGCATCTTGAAATCTATTGGGTATAACAACTCAGTACTCAGTACTCAGTACTCAGTACTCAGTACTCAGTACTCAGTACTCAGTACTCAGTACTCAGTACTCAGTACTCAGTAAATTAAAAACTAATTAGACTATAGGTCAAGAATTGCAACCTCTGTTTAATAGGAACTAATTTGATTAGAGTCAATTTAAGCAAATTAAAGCAATAATGCTATAGTAATAAATTGATTTTAGTCATCTTTTTCTGGTTAGTGTTAATTACCTTGTCTATTATTTCATTTTGGTTGATATATTGTTAATTATTTGTTCATTTAGATAAATATTGATTTCTATATTGCTGTGAAATGGCTTTTAAAATTAACTTCTTATTTTGATTCTTAAGAAAATATTATTATTAACTTCGTTTTTATTAAATTTAATTTTGATAAAGAGCATTAATGAAATTCAGTTTAATTTAATTGGAGAATAACAAAGTGCGAGCCGCACTAAAGCGCGTTCAAAACACTGCCCAGGTTCGCTCTTTTGGTAAAGGAGGGCAAATAAAATAGCCCTATTGGAATGGCAGTTAATGAATTTAATCGCGGTGAATACTGCCTATACAAATAAAAAGGCCACTTCACAGTGGCCTCATAGATAAGCATCTCTTATCAACGCTTACTTGCCAGCGAGTAAATCCTTCACTGCATCACCGATGTCTGCCAGACTGCGGACCGTCTTCACGCCAGCCGCTTCCAGAGCAGCAAATTTTTCGTCCGCCGTTCCTTTACCACCTGCAATAATGGCACCGGCATGCCCCATTCGCTTACCTTTCGGCGCAGTCACACCGGCAATATAGGCAACAACCGGCTTAGTGACATGCTCTTTAATATAAGCCGCCGCTTCTTCTTCCGCTGTTCCACCAATTTCACCAATCATTACTATGGCTTCTGTTTGCGGATCTTCCTGGAACAATTTCAGAATATCGATGAAGTTAGAACCTGGAATTGGGTCACCACCGATACCAACACAAGTAGATTGTCCTAAACCGGCATCCGTCGTCTGTTTTACCGCTTCATAAGTCAATGTTCCTGAGCGGGAAACAATGCCAACTTTACCTGCTCGATGAATGTGTCCCGGCATAATACCGATCTTACATTCATCTGGCGTAATGACTCCCGGACAGTTAGGGCCGATCATACGCACACCTGCTTCATCCAATTTCACTTTAACCGCCAGCATATCCAGCGTTGGGATACCTTCAGTAATCGTGATGATCAGTTTAATACCAGCGTCGATCGCTTCCAGAATAGAATCTTTACAGAATGGCGCAGGAACATAGATAACAGAAGCCGTTGCCCCTGTTGCGTCTACCGCTTCACGAACGGTATTGAAAACAGGTAACCCTAGATGTTCAGTACCACCTTTACCCGGCGTTACTCCACCAACCATTTGGGTACCATAAGCAATCGCTTGTTCTGAATGGAAAGTACCTTGGCTGCCAGTGAAACCCTGACAGATAACTTTGGTGTTTTTATCAATTAAAATAGACATTATTTATTTTGCCCCCACTGCTGCTACTGCTTGCTTAGCTGCATCTGTCAAGCTGGTTGCGGCAATGATATTTAAACCACTGTCAGCCAGTTTTTTCGCGCCCAGATCAGCATTGTTCCCTTCCAAACGAACAACAACCGGTACGTGAACCCCGACTTCTTCCACCGCACCAATAATACCGTCAGCAATCAGGTCACAACGAACAATACCACCAAAGATATTAACCAATACCGCTTTCACATTTTCATCTGACAGGATGATTTTAAACGCTTCTGTAACACGCTCTTTGGTTGCACCACCACCGACATCAAGGAAGTTCGCTGGCGCACCACCATGCAATTTCACGATATCCATCGTCCCCATTGCCAAGCCTGCTCCGTTTACCATGCAACCAATATTGCCATCCAGCGCAACATAGTTCAGCTCCCACTGTGCCGCCTGAGCTTCACGAGGATCTTCCTGAGATGGATCATGCATTTCACGCAACTCAGCCTGACGGAACAGTGCGTTACCATCAGCGCCCAATTTACCATCCAGACAAATCAGATCACCCTGAGTCGTGATAACCAGCGGATTAATTTCAACCAGAGCCAGATCGCGCTCCAGGAACAGATTTGCCAATCCTAAGAAAATTTTAGTGAACTGGCTGACTTGCTTACCGGTTAAACCCAATTTAAATGCCAGTTCACGCCCCTGATAAGACATAGGGCCAATTAACGGGTCGATAATCGCTTTATGAATCAGTTCCGGGGTCTCTTCCGCAACTTTTTCAATTTCAACACCACCTTCAGTAGAAGCCATGAACACTACACGACGTGTACCACGATCAACCACAGCACCAAGATACAGCTCCTTCGCAATATCGGTTGCCGCTTCCACTAAAATCTGACGAACAGGCTGCCCTTGCGCATCTGTTTGGTAAGTGACCAAACGTTTTCCTAGCCACTGCTCTGCGAAAGCGCGAATTTCTTCTTTACTGTTAACCACTTTCACGCCGCCCGCTTTACCGCGACCGCCAGCATGAACCTGGCACTTCACCACCCAAGGGCCAGAACCGATTTTAGATGCAGCTTCTTCTGCTTCACGCGGTGTCGTGCAGGCATAACCAGCCGGAGCGGGTAAACCATACCGTGCAAAAAGCTGTTTTGCCTGATACTCGTGTAAATTCATGATGTTCTATCCATAATTAAGTCTAAGAAAAGCAAAAAATTGGTAAGTTGCTCTCTGATTTTTTGTTGCTCTGGATATAGCCAGTCCAAAGACTGGCTGTACATAATACCCGTTATCTTTCAAGTTGACTCTTTGTTGGCCTCACTCGCTCACCCCGGTCACATAGTTCGCTATGCTCCCGGGGATTCGCTCCCTTGCCATCGCAATCCATCTTGAAATCCATAGGGTATATACATTTGTTTACTTCAGACTGGGCAAATATTAGCGCGTATCTGCCCTGATTATGTTGCTATACGTCCAGCAGCAAACGTGCAGGATCTTCCAGCATTTCTTTGATGGTCACCAGGAAGCCTACAGACTCACGTCCATCAATCAGACGGTGGTCATAAGACAGTGCCAGGTACATCATTGGAAGGATCTCCACCTGACCATTCACCGCCATCGGACGATCTTTAATGGCATGCATACCAAGAATCGCGCTCTGTGGCGGGTTAATGATCGGCGTGGACATTAAAGAGCCAAATACACCACCATTGGTAATCGTGAAATTACCGCCGGTCAGCTCTTCAACGGTCAATTTGCCGTCGCGGCCTTTGATAGCCAGCTCTTTAATACGTTTTTCGAGTTCAGCCATGCTCAATGCATCCGCATCACGCAGTACCGGCGTTACCAGACCACGCGGTGTCGATACCGCAATACTGATATCGAAATAGTTGTGGTAAACCACATCAGTACCATCAATAGAAGCATTCACTTCTGGATAGCGTTTCAGTGCTTCAACCACGGCTTTCACATAGAAAGACATAAAGCCCAGACGCACACCGTGGCGTTTTTCAAACGCTTCGCCGTACTGCTTACGCATTTCCTGAATTGGCTTCATGTTAACTTCGTTAAATGTTGTCAACATCGCCGTGTTGTTTTTCGCTTCCAGCAGACGTTCAGCCACACGTTTACGCAGGCGAGTCATTGGAACACGTTTTTCGCTGCGGTGCGGCAACAAAGAATCCTGGGCAGAAGCAGAGATTTCTGCTGATTTATTACCCGCTTTTTCGTTATCAGCCATATGTTTTTCCACGTCTTCACGGACGATACGTCCACCAACACCACTGCCTTTAATCGCTTTAGCATCAAGATCATGCTCTGCAATCAAACGGCGGACCGCCGGGCTGAGCGCATCATTGCTCTCTTCTTCTAAACCGGCAGTCTGGCGTTTCGCCAAAGTTGCTTCTGTTTTTTCTTTTATTTCTGTCGGCTTACCAGTGCTATCGCCCAGACGGATACGACCAAGAAGCTGACGGGATAGAACAGTGGCATCTTTCACTTCCAAAATAGCTTCTAAAACACCCGCTTCACTGGCAGGCACTTCCAGCACAACTTTATCTGTTTCGATTTCAACCAGCACTTCATCACGTTCAACACGGTCACCCTCTTTTTTGTGCCAGACCGCCACAGTGGCATCAGCAACAGACTCAGGCAGATCCGGAACCAGAATATCTACGCTACTCATTTTATATCCTTTATTTATTCAACGTTCAGTGCGTCATTAACCAGCTCTTGTTGTTGTTGCTGGTGAACTGACATATATCCAACTGCCGGGGAAGCAGACGCAGGACGACCTGCATAACGTAAAGAAGCCCCGAACGGGATCACTTCACGGAAGTTGTGCTGACTACAATACCAGGCCCCCTGATTTAATGGCTCTTCCTGGCACCAGACAAAATCATGTACATGTGCATACTGTTCCAGTGTTGACTGAACATCCTGATGAGGGAACGGATATAGTTGCTCAATACGCACAATAGCGACATCAGTTTGTTCATTTTTACGGCGTTGCTCTAACAGGTCGTAGTAGACTTTACCTGAGCAGAGTACAACCCGTTTAACACCTTTCGGATCAAACTCATCAATTTCACCAATAACCGTCTGGAATTTACCATTAGCCAGTTCATCCAGGCTGGAAACGGCTAATGGATGACGCAACAGCGATTTTGGCGACATAACGATCAACGGACGACGCATACCGCGCAAAGCCTGACGGCGAAGCATGTGGTAGACCTGAGCTGGCGTTGATGGCACACAAACCTGCATGTTCTGTTCTGCGCATAGTTGAAGATAACGCTCCAAACGTGCTGATGAGTGTTCAGGCCCCTGCCCTTCATAACCATGCGGCAACAACATCACCAGACCGCACATACGGCCCCATTTCTGCTCACCGGAGCTGATGAATTGGTCAATAACAACCTGTGCACCGTTGGCAAAATCACCAAATTGAGCTTCCCAGATTGTCAGAGCACGAGGTTCTGTTGTTGCATAACCATACTCAAACGCCAACACCGCCTCTTCAGACAGAACAGAATCCCAAACATTGAATGCTCCCTGACCGTTATGAACGTTCGCCAGAGGAACATAAACAGAACCGTTAGCCTGATTATGGATAACTGCATGACGATGGAAGAAAGTACCACGGCCGGCATCTTCACCAGACAAACGTACCGGAACCCCTTCATCCACCAAAGTGGCATAGGCCAATGTTTCTGCGGCGCCCCAATCGAACAATTTATCGCCGTTCGCCATCTCTGCACGGTCGTTATAAATTTTCGCTACACGGGAGTGCATTGTCACTTCTTCCGGGACAGAACTGATGCGTCTGCCCAGATCTTGCAAACGCTTAACATCAACTTTATGCAGGTACTCTTCATCCCATTCGTGATTAAGATAAGGTTCCCAAGTAAATGAGTGCAGCCCCATTGAGCGCCATTCATCAACGACACAATCACCACGGTCGAGCGCATCACGATACAGGTTAACCATCTCAGTCACATCATCGACTGATATCAGCTTTTCCGCCACCAGCTTGTCACCATAGATTTTACGTGGCGTTGGGTGCTTCTTAATTTTCTGATACATCATTGGCTGAGTGGCACTTGGCTCATCAGCTTCGTTATGACCATGACGGCGATAGCAGACCAGATCGATCATCACATCGCATTTGAAGGTATTACGGAAATCCAGCGCCAAACGGGTAACAAACGCCACCGCTTCTGGATCATCTGCATTAACGTGGAAAATCGGCGCCTGTACCATTTTGATAATATCAGTACAGTATTGTGTTGAACGGGCATCTTTCGGGTTAGACGTTGTGAAACCGATCTGGTTATTGATGATGATACGAATTGTACCACCCACTTCATAACCACGAGCTTGAGACATGTTCAGGGTTTCCTGCACCACTCCCTGGCCGGTAACAGCAGCATCACCGTGGATAGTGATTGGCAATACCATATTACTGCGGCCTTCATCCAGACGGTCACGGCGGGCGCGTACTGAACCAATAACCACAGGGCTGACAATCTCAAGGTGAGATGGGTTAAATGCTAATGCCAAATGAACCTTAGCTCCCTCGGTTGCAAAATCAGACGAGAAACCCTGATGATACTTCACGTCACCAGTACCAAGGTGCTCTTTATGCTTACCCGCAAACTCATCAAACAAATCAGCCGGTTTTTTACCTAAGATATTAACCAAGACGTTGAGGCGACCACGGTGAGCCATTCCTAGTACGACTTCTCGTGTGTCATGTTTACCCGCATGACGGATAAGATCCTTCAACATCGGGATAAGCGCATCACCACCTTCAAGAGAGAAACGTTTCGCTCCCGGAAACTTAGCTCCCAGATAACGCTCCAAACCTTCGGCTGCCGTCAGTTCCGCCAGAAAACGCAGCTTTTCCTCTACGCTAAACTGAGAATTAACAGTAACAGATTCCAGACGCTGCTGAATCCAACGTTTTTCTTCCGTATTGGTGATGTGCATGTATTCAGCACCAATAGAACCGCAATAAGTGCGTTTCAGTGCTTCATACAAATCAGCCAATTTCATCGTCTCTTTGCCGATAGCAAAAGAACCTACGTTAAATGTCTCTGCAAAATCAGCTTCCGTCAGATTATGGAAAGCAGGATCTAAATCAGGAACACTATCCTGTTTCCATAATCCCAACGGGTCAAGGCTCGCATTTTGATGACCGCGGAAGCGGAATGCATTGATGAGCTGCAAAACTTTAACTTGTTTTGCATCCATTGCTGGATCGCTGACAGAGGAATGATAACGCGTAGTATCTTTCGCAAGACGACGAAAGTAATCACGCGTCTGCGAGTGGAGTTGTTCACCGCTGAGTCCCGCATTCGGCAATTGTTGGAAAATCTCTCTCCAACTTGCATCAACGGAGTTTGGATCGGTTATATAGTCTTCATAGATCTGCTCTACGTAAGACTGGTTTGAACCAGCCAGGAAGCTTGAATCCAGCCAGTCCTTCATTGCGCCGTTCTGCATTGTGATCCCTTAAGCTTTAAAAGCTTTAGTTTTCGCCGTGGTTAACTATTACCGTTTAAATACGGTATCGATAAAAGGTTCATTTGGACGTGCTTTATGCATGTTCTCTTTTGGGTTTCAGAACCCTTCAAGGAACCTTTAAAAACGGTTAGGCTGTTTTTAAAGGTTCCTCACTTCAAGCTTTTGTCATCATTAGCAGTTGGCAACTCATTGCTCTTCAATTCTTTGTGCCCTCCACAGAAAAAATCTCGCGGAGGGCAGACCTATTATGCACTATGTTTCAGCAACATAGACTTAATATGGCCAATAGCTTTTGTTGGATTCAACCCCTTGGGGCACACACTGACACAATTCATGATGCTATGGCAACGGAAAACACTGAAAGCATCATTCAGCTTGTCTAATCGTGAAGCCGTTTCAGTATCACGGCTGTCAATCAGGAAGCGATATGCTGCCAGTAAGCCCGCCGGCCCGATAAATTTATCAGGGTTCCACCAGAATGACGGGCAGGAAGTTGAACAACATGCACACAGAATACATTCGTACAGACCATCGAGCTTTTCCCTTTGTGCAGGCGATTGTAAATGTTCACGTGCCGGCGGGTTTTTGCCGTCATTTAGCAAATATGGGCGAATCTTCTCATATTGCGCATAGAATTGCCCCATATCTACAACCAGGTCACGAATAACCGGCAAGCCTGGCAACGGACGGATAACAATTTTCTTGCTACCACGCCGTAAAGCCGAAACAGGCGTAATACAGGCCAGGCCATTTTTACCGTTCATGTTAAGGCCGTCAGAACCACAAACACCTTCACGGCAAGAACGACGGAAAGAGAGTGTTGGGTCCTGCTGCTCTTTAAGCTGGATCAACGCATCCAGCAACATCATGTCACGCCCTTCTTCTGCTTCCAACGTGTAATCCTGCATACGAGGAGCGCTGTCAACATCCGGGTTGTAACGATAAATCGAAAATTCAAGTTTCATAATCTATTCCTCCGCAACTGGATTATCAGCAACTCATTAGTAAGTACGCGCTTTCGGCGGAAATGCTTCACGCAGTTTTGGCTGCATGTTGACATCACGACGAGTCATGGTCTCAGTTTGCGGCAGATAAAGAGTATGGCATAACCAGTTCGCATCATCACGATCCGGATAGTCGAAACGGCTGTGAGCACCGCGGCTCTCAGTGCGGAAATTAGCAGCAACAGCCGTGGAAAGTGCTGTTTCCATCAGGTTATCAAGCTCCAGACACTCAATTTTCTGAGTATTGAACTCTGAGGAAGTATCGTCCAAACGCGCACTCTTCAGGCGTTCACGGATAACTTTAAGTTCTTCCAGCCCTTTAGCCATTGCATCACCTTCACGGAATACCGAGAAGTTGTTCTGCATACACGCTTGCAAATCTTTACGAATTTTAACCGGATCTTCACCCGTACGGGTACTATTCCAACGGTTCAGACGTTGCAAAGATATTTCAATATCCGATTCGCTGGCTTCGCGGCTAGTCCCTTGTTCCATCAACGATTCTTTCAGGTGCAAACCGGCGGAACGGCCAAACACCACTAAGTCCAACAGCGAGTTCCCCCCCAAACGGTTTGCGCCATGAACCGATACACAGGCAATTTCACCGACAGCAAACAGACCCGGAATAACCACATCTTCACCGTTTTCGTTAACCATCAGAGCCTGACCGGTCACTTTAGTTGGGATTCCTCCCATCATATAGTGGCAAGTTGGAATAACCGGGATAGGTTCTTTTACTGGGTCAACGTGGGCGAAAGTACGGGATAACTCAAGAATGCCCGGCAGACGAGATTCCAGCACCTCTTTGCCCAAATGATCCAATTTCAGCTTGGCATGAGGACCCCAAGGACCTTCACAACCACGGCCTTCGCGGATTTCGATCATAATGGAACGTGCCACGACATCACGACCAGCCAGATCTTTAGCATTTGGCGCGTAACGCTCCATAAAGCGCTCGCCATCTTTATTCAGCAAATAACCACCTTCACCACGGCAGCCTTCTGTTACCAGAACACCTGCTCCGGCAATACCGGTTGGGTGGAATTGCCACATTTCCATATCCTGTACAGGTACACCCGCACGCAGCGCCATACCTACACCATCACCGGTGTTAATGTGGGCGTTAGTGGTTGATTGATAAATACGACCGGCACCACCCGTTGCCAGAATCGTTGCCTTCGCTTTGAAATAAACCACTTCACCGGTTTCAATAGAGATCGCAGTACAACCAACAATAGTGCCATCCTGATTTTTAACCAGATCCAACGAATACCATTCAGAAAAAATAGTGGTGTGATTTTTTAAGTTCTGCTGATACAGCGTATGCAACAGGGCATGACCGGTACGGTCTGCCGCCGCAGCGGTACGTGCAGCCTGTTCACCACCAAAGTTTTTTGACTGGCCACCGAATGGACGTTGATAAATACGACCGTCATCCAAACGCGAAAATGGCAACCCCATGTGTTCCAGTTCCAGAATGGCCTCGGGCCCGGTCTTACACATGTACTCAATCGCATCCTGATCACCGATATAGTCGGAGCCTTTCACCGTGTCATACATGTGCCATTCCCAGTTATCGTCATGGGAGTTACCCAACGCAACGGTGATCCCCCCCTGCGCAGATACAGTATGAGAACGGGTTGGGAATACTTTGGAAATCAAAGCACAGGATAATCCCATTTGTGAAATTTGTAGCGCAGCGCGCATGCCAGCGCCACCTGCACCAATAACGACTGCATCAAACTCTCTTACTGGCAGTTTCATCTATACCCCCCACACCACAATTGTTCCGTAAATCAAGTAAGCCATCAGTGCAACGATAATCGCTAATTGCAGCATTAAACGCAGTGCCAGCGGCTTTACATAGTCAGTGAGTACTTGCCACATACCAATCCAAGCGTGAGCCAGAATGGAAAACAGTGCCAGCACAGTGAAAACTTTAGTGATGGATGAGGCGAAGAAACCCCGCCAGACTTCATAAGTGATATCCGGCGTTGTAACGACAAAGCCCAGCATATAAAGAACATATAAAACAATAATCATTGCGGACGCGCGCAATAATAGCCAATCATGGATACCCGTGCGACCCAATGCAGATGCGTTACTTACCATACCAGTACTCCAGCCAGAATCGACAGAATAACAGCAATCCCGATTGCCACTTTGGCAGAGAGACTACCGACCGCTAAGTTTTCTTCCAAGTAGCCGAAATCCATCAGCATATGACGGACACCACCACAGATATGGTAAGCCAGTGCGGTCAGAATGCCCCACACAATAAACTTAGCGAAAAATCCCGTCATAATATCGGCGGCTTGCTGAAACCCTTCTTGCGAGGAGAGAGACATTCCTAACAACCAGAGGAGAATTCCTACTGCTACGAAAGTAATGACGCCGGAGACACGGTGCAAGATCGAGGTTATTGCAGAGACTGGAAAGTGTATCGTCTGCAAATCAAGGTTGACAGGTCTTTGTTTTTTCACAATTTTGCCCACACAGCTCTTTTATTATTTTCCTTCCTCCGGACCTGGGCGGAAATCAGACAGCGATAAGAGGATACAAAGACACAACATTTGATCAAACGATAGATCCTTCATGTTAAAAAATGTTGTGATTTAGTTACGCTGGGTGCTCCTACAGCAGGGTAATCCGGAGACCTGGCGGCAGTATATGTGCTTCACATTATTATTACAATTACAACACAATATGATTAGCTACATTTCCACTGAACAGTGATTAAGATCACGATTCAAACATATTGCACAAAATTAATTATCTTGTTTGACAAACTTTAAACATTTATCTTACATATATGGTTGAAAACACTTTTGAGATTGATTTTTGATAAGAGGAAAGACCTCAAGAAAAGCTAAAGTTATGTAACTGTGTAGTCCACACGAATCATAATCATTTTTGTAGTCAATGCATAAAACATAACTCTCAAAAATTCGCTAACAACCTAAAAACCATTGTCGTCCAGGGTGAGATTTCAGCCTTAAATGTGATATTGGCCTGATTTCAGCTTTTCCCCGGTAGTACAGTGTCAGGGGACACAGTATAAGAACCTATTCCACCAGGCATCATAGGTATAGACCATTCTTGTCAATAAATTGGGAACACAGATTGCACAGCAACCGGAGTATGCGCACAATCTGTAAGAGGCGATTCACCCACAAATCGCTCACCGGCGCTGGCCACACCAAAGTGCATTCAAAAGTGACCGCTTTTGTCAGAGCACTGTCCAAGCCCGTTCTTGATGACAAAGAATAGTCGATAAAATAGCCTGACAAGATAGACTCTATACGGTGTCTTTCTGCCGTGGTTGTTAAGAGTTATAAAAATGAAAGCGCTAAGGAGACTGTAATGGCAGATAACAAAGCAACTCTAGCCCCAGACGGTTCAGTTGCTATTGAATTGGACGTGCTCACACCGACCCTTGGGTCCAAAGTCATCGACGTTCGTACTCTCGGCTCCCAAGGTTTCTATACCTACGATCCTGGTTTTACTTCCACAGCATCTTGCGAATCCAAGATCACTTACATTGATGGTAACGAAGGTGTATTGCTGCACCGTGGTTTCCCTATCGACCAGCTAGCGACAAAATCCACTTATCTGGAAGTCTGCTATATCCTGCTGTATGGTGAAACACCAACACAAGAACAGTTTGATAAATTCAAAAAAACCATTACCCGCCACACCATGATTCACGAACAGATCCATCGCCTGTTCAACGGTTTCCGCCGTGATTCGCATCCTATGGCCGTACTGTGTGGTGTTACTGGCGCTCTGGCTGCTTTCTATCATGATGCTCTGGACGTGAACAATCCACGTCACCGTGACATTACCGCCTACCGCCTGCTGTCAAAAATGCCGACAGTGGCCGCCATGTGCTACAAATACTCTATCGGTCAACCATTCGTTTATCCACGCAATGATCTCTCCTATGCAGGCAACTTCCTAAACATGATGTTCGCTACGCCGTGTGAAGAGTATAAAGTGAACCCAGTACTGGAACGCGCTATGGATCGCATCTTTATCCTACATGCGGACCATGAACAAAATGCATCTACCTCAACAGTACGTACCGCAGGTTCTTCTGGCGCTAACCCATTTGCCTGTATTGCCGCAGGTATCGCTTCTCTTTGGGGCCCCGCTCATGGCGGCGCAAACGAAGCTTGTCTGCGTATGTTGGAAGAAATTCAGTCAGTTGAACATATTCCGGAATTCATTAAACGCGCCAAAGATAAAAATGATGCTTTCCGTCTGATGGGATTTGGTCATCGCGTTTACAAAAACTATGATCCTCGTGCAACCGTCATGCGTGAAACCTGCCATGAAGTGCTAGATGAACTCGGCCTGAATGACAGCCTGCTGGAAGTTGCTATGGAACTTGAACGTATCGCTCTGCACGATCCTTATTTTATTGAGAAAAAACTGTATCCGAACGTGGATTTCTACTCCGGCATTATCCTGAAAGCAATGGGTATTCCATCCACTATGTTCACTGTTATTTTCGCCATTGCCCGTACTATCGGCTGGATCGCTCACTGGAATGAAATGCATGATGGTGGCGTGAAAATCGCTCGCCCACGTCAACTCTATACCGGCTACACAAAACGTGATTTCGATAGCCAGCTTGAAAAATAATAATAAAATCCCATTACGATAGAAGGCAGAGCTCTAACTTAATCGTTAGGGCTTTATTTAATTGGAAAGATTATTCGGTGAGTACGGCTTAAAGCACCGTCAAAATTGATCTCATCACCTTCCTTATGTATGCTCGTTATCCAAGAGTAGGTACAAGCGACTTACTCTCTAAATTATCAAACGTAGCCTCTATTTGCGTGTGTAGCGAGATCACCAAGATCAAAATTCACAGCTCTATGAATCGGATAGAATAACGTTATTGACAAAAAAACGTTAGTTATGAAAAGCCTGTCAAAAGCTTTGAAGCCCGCCGTTGGTGGGCTTCGTTTATTTCCGTCTTAGGAAAACGTGATTAAACCGGGTTTGGAATATCGATAAAAGTGACATCCAGACCATAATGACCAGCCAACCACTCCCCCAACGCCTTAATACCATAACGTTCGGTGGCATGATGACCCGCCGCATAAAAATGCAGCCCCATTTCGCGGGCGATATGAACCGTCTGCTCTGACACTTCACCGGTAATAAAAGCATCAACACCAAATTCCGCCGCCTGTTGAATAAAACTCTGACCACCGCCGGTACACCAAGCAAGCGTGCGAATCTCTGCGGGTGCATTGTCACCGACATACAACGCTTTGCGACCCAGCGCCTGTTCGATACGTGCAGCTAACTCCACCGGTGTTATTGGCTGTTCAAATTCCCCATGCGGCACGAATGGCTCAACCAACCCGACCACTTTCGCATTAATCAGACGGGCCAAT
This sequence comes from Photorhabdus kayaii, assembly GCF_025384895.1. NCBI lineage: Bacteria > Pseudomonadati > Pseudomonadota > Gammaproteobacteria > Enterobacterales > Morganellaceae > Photorhabdus > Photorhabdus kayaii. Next base: position 12,547 of record NZ_JAJAFZ010000017.1, on the reverse strand, counting down.
TGCACGTTATTTCCCAATGATGGATGGGCATCAAGGGGCAGATGATAACCATATAAATTGATATCATTACAGAGCAGAGTTTTCAGGCGATTACGTTTCATACCACGGATCACTGCTGACTCATTTTTCCAGAAATAGCCATGATGGACGATAACAGCATCAGCCTGAAGGCGAACCGCTTCATCCAATAAAGCCTGACAAGCGGTCACACCAGTAACAATTCGCTGAATATGAGCACGCCCCTCAACTTGTAAACCATTGGGGGCATAATCCTGAAAATCACCAACATTCAGCTCTTGGTTAATGACATTTTCCAGCTCAATATTACGCATCATATTTGTCCTGTGTATTGATTGTATGACAATAATATACCGTTACCTGCCGCCAATTGTCAGTTGTCAGCTACTTTTGATTGCCAAAACCTGCTCTGACTGTTTTAACCATACGGGCTTATCGCTGGTTTTTACCCATACACGATACAAATAACTGTAAAAACGGGCGCGATCACGACGAAACAACATAACCGGAAACGCCAGGATACCGAAAGTGACAGCGCCAATACGGCGTAAAAGAACTTGATACCAAGGATACTCACGATATGAAGACATATTAGTCCTCCTTAAAATGATCCCACTTTTCCGCAGGATCTTAAAAATAATCAATCTGTAAATTGTTTAAAATTTTATCGCAAAAAATGAAAATTTACCACTTATCAGACCACTTTTAAGCCGTTATTGTCGCTATATTTTCTATTTTATGTAATTTTATTACATAAAATATGATAAAAATGTAATATTACAAACATTTTATTAACAGTTGGTAAAAATGGGATCAACGATAATCAGAGTCAATTTTTTCATGATCCTATTCCTATAATCATAAATTTCACTTTGCTTAGGAAAAGAACTAGTACTACAGCCGTAGATATCAGAAAGTTGCATTTTCCTTGATGCTCACAACTCTGAGAAACCGCATGAATTAAGATTTTCTATGGGTGTCTTTTCTGTTGAAAAAAGTAAGTACGGCTGTAGTACTAGATTCAATAGATAATTCTTATTGAAAAAAATAAAGAAATTAACGACACAGGCGGGTGAAAATATCCTTTTGATTCTGGCAATAGAATCAAGGATTGCCAATACGATAATTTTCATTGATAATTATTATATGAGCACGGAAAAATGATGTAAGCTTTTACACCATACTGTTTTTCCAGAATGCGAGTAAATTAACTATAACAGATGATAGGAGGAAAGATGAAGGTATTAACTGTTATATTATTGATATTAATAACAAATGTTTCAGGTTGCGTCTCCAAAAAACATTCTTTTTCTATTGACTATAAAGCAAATGGCGAAACTTTTCATTTAACTCCATTATGTATAGAGGAAATTACCCCGAAAAAAGGGGATAATTACTATTCCATTTTCATTAAAGTAAAAAACAACTCTCATTGCAGTAAACCATTTAATCTCTTTATAAAGCAAAACGTAGGAAAAAAACTATCTGTTTTCTTTAATAATAAACCAATATTGAAAAACACCAATATAGTTACACCAATGCATGTCGAAAATGGCTTCTATCAGGCAATAAACTCAAATACAACATTTGAAGAAATAGTCAACTCTTTAAATTGATGAAAATCTATGGCTTTTTTCCCCGAAAAAAGCCATAGATTAATTAAATATTTTTTGTTAAATCATATTAATACTCAACAGTGATTATTTGCCCTTGTGAATGACTTTTAAAACGAATACGATCGACTCCCGCTCCATCATTACCTTGAATAGTATATGAACCAGGTCCCATCGTTCGCACGTTTTTTATGCCTGAGTTTGCTGCATATGCAATTTCAACATCAAAAGATGAAGGAGCTTGAGAAATCGTGTCGAAACTGACTGTATATGGATGAGGCCCTCCCGCATGTTCTAACAAATCAGCCCATGGTCCCCATGTTAGAGGCGGTGCCCAAGCTTGTCTTCTTGCCATGAAAATATCCTCTTACTTTAATCATAAAGTGGATTTGTATTTAAATGTCAATTTAATAACATATTCATCAAGTTAAATGAACACATGTTTCCAAGTTCATACCTGCTTGATTTATCAAGCGCGAAATTTGGATACCTTAATTTAATACATGATGTGCCCATGGCATAAAGATACCACGAAACAAAATAAAAAGAACTAAAATTTATTTATCTTATACAAAGCGGTGAGGAAATAAAATCGCAATTAATTTAAGTTCGATTTTTTCCAATACGCCCCGTTATAATTAGTAAAACATGAATATTATACACCAAGTTTTAATATCCCAATCACTTTAGCAAAATCATCAATAATACATGAATAATCATAACGGTCATATGCAAGATTATTAATTAATTTAAAATCACCTAATATCCTTAACCATTCACTTTCCCATAAGTGTATCTTCTGCTGAAAAAGGGAATTATTGAAATAGTTCTCAGCAAGATAGGTTTCTATTTAAGTCTTCTTTTATTAGTCATTTTTATACTTTTTTTACACATCCATTCACTCTTTTATCAGAATCTTTGCATCTCCTTCCCTAATCTTTATTCATCCAAGTTTTCAGGAGATAAGCAGTGAACATATTTTTCATTTCCGGCGCGTTATTAGTAGCCCTATTACTGGTTTATCTGATTTATGCGTTACTCCATGCGGAGGATTTTTAAATGGCCGCATCCGCTTTTTTATTGATCACCAGTTTTTTACTGATTCTATTGATGCTGGCAAAACCACTCGGAAACGTTATCGCCAACATGATCGACGGTAATATTCCTCGCGGGCTGACTAAAGCAGAATCTGGCCTTTGGCGTTGCTGTGGCTTACAAAAACCTGGCGGCACAGTCAAAGAAATGAACTGGTGGCAATATGCATTAGCTATCACTATTTTTAATCTAACCGGACTATTACTGCTATTCACGCTTTTAGTCACACAACACGCCCTCCCCCTTAATCCTGAACATTTCCCCGGGCTCAAATGGGACTTAGCGCTGAATACAGCCGTCAGCTTTATCACCAATACTGATTGGCAGGCATACAGTGGAGAAAACACACTAAGTTACTTTAGCCAAATGACAGGTCTAACCGTGCAGAACTTTCTTTCTGCCGCGACCGGTATTGCGGTGGCATTTGCGTTGATACGCGCATTTTCCCGTCATGGTGTCAACACCGTAGGAAATGCCTGGGTTGATATCACACGTATCACACTCTATCTGCTATTACCGCTGTCTATGATTATCACGCTCGTTTTTGTCAGTCAGGGTGTGATTCAGAATTTCGAACCGTATCAATTAGCCCATACCATTGAAGGCCAATCGCAATTGCTCCCGATGGGGCCGGTCGCCTCACAGGAAGCCATCAAGTTATTGGGAACCAATGGTGGTGGATTCTTTGGTGCCAGCTCATCACACCCCTTTGAAAATCCAACTGCTATCAGCAATTTCGTTCAGATACTGTCTATCTTCTTGATCCCTTGCGCCCTCTGTTTTGCTTTTGGGCAAGTGGTTAGCGATAACCGTCAAGGGCACGCTCTATTGTGGGCAATGAGCATCATCTTTGTCATTGCCACCGTAGGAGTCATGTATGCCGAACTGAAAGGGAATCCCCATTTCAGTTTGTTAGGAGTCAACAGTAATATCAATATGGAAGGTAAAGAGAATCGTTTTGGCATCCTCGCAACCTCAATTTATGCTGTAGTAACCACCGCAGCTTCCTGTGGGGTAGTCAATGCTATGCATGATTCTTTCACTGCACTTGGCGGCATGATCCCAATGTGGTTAATACAAATTGGCGAAGTCGTGTTTGGCGGAGTGGGTTCTGGTTTATATGGTATGTTACTGTTCGTTCTGCTGACCGTTTTTATCGCCGGTTTAATGATAGGTCGTGCGCCTGAATATCTCGGTAAAAAAATCGAAGTATTCGAGATAAAAATGGTAGCACTGGCGATTCTGGTTACCCCTACACTAGCTCTTTTAGGAACAGCACTTGCCATATCCACCGCCAGTGGACGCGCCGGTATTCTGAACCCCGGCGCTCACGGTTTCAGTGAAGTACTCTATGCCCTCTCCTCCGCTGCCAACAATAATGGCAGTGCTTTCGCGGGCCTCAATGCCAACAGTATGTTCTACAACCTGTTGCTAACCATCATCCTGTTTTTAGGTCGCTTTGGCATGATCCTACCAATACTTGCTATTGCCGGTTCTTTGGTCGTAAAAAAACGCCAGCCTGCCAGCAACGGTACACTGCCTACTTACAGCCCACTGTTTATCAGTCTATTGATTTTGACCATCATGTTAATCGGCGCGTTGACTTTTATTCCGGCTCTAATCCTTGGCCCGGTCATTGAACATTTACAAATCTGGCTAATGGCCCGGTAAGCGCCAAAGAGAGGAATACCATGACCAACAAGCAACAAACATTATTCGAACCCGTTTTGATTCGTAATGCCCTGATTGATTCAGTCAAAAAATGTCATCCGGCTGCACAATGGCGTAACCCAGTGATGTTTGTCGTCTATCTAGGCAGTGGGTTAACCACCATTTTATGGATTGCCATGTTAGCGGATCAATTCAAGGGAAATACGCTGTTCACCGGCAACATCGCCTTATGGCTATGGTTTACTGTTCTATTCGCTAATTTTGCCGAAGCACTGGCAGAAGGCAGAAGCAAAGCTCAGGCGGCTAGCCTTAAAGGGGTAAGAAAAACCAGTTGGGCAACTAAACTAAACTCAGCCAATCGTAGTGCAGCCAGAGAGAAAGTTCCTTCTGACAGCCTACGCAAAGGGGATATCGTCATTATTGAAGCGGGTGAAACCATCCCTTGCGATGGTGAAGTTATCGAAGGTGGCGCTTCCGTTGACGAAAGTGCAATCACCGGAGAATCTGCCCCCGTTATCCGCGAATCTGGCGGTGATTTTTCCTCTGTGACTGGCGGCACCCATGTACTATCTGACTGGCTGGTGGTCGAATGTTCAGTTAATCCCGGTGAAACTTTTCTTGACCGCATGATTTCAATGGTGGAAGGGGCTAAACGTCGTAAAACCCCAAACGAGATCGCACTGACTATCCTGTTGACGGCTCTGACAATTATCTTTCTATTGGTGTGTGTCACTCTGCTGCCATTTTCAATATTCAGCGTGGAGATTAACCATTCTGGCCAACCTATCACTGTCACGGTATTGATAGCATTATTAGTCTGCCTTATTCCTACCACGATTGGTGGTTTACTTTCCGCGATTGGTGTCGCAGGCATGAGCCGCATGCTAAGTGCCAATGTTATCGCCACCAGCGGACGAGCCGTTGAAGCAGCGGGTGATGTGGATGTGCTGCTACTGGATAAAACCGGCACTATCACCTTGGGAAATCGCCAAGCCTCTCAGTTTCTGCCCGTACCCGGCATAACGGAACAGCAGTTGGCGGATGCCGCCCAACTCTCTTCTTTGGCCGATGAAACACCGGAAGGCCGCAGCATTGTTATTCTGGCAAAACAGCGATTCAATCTGCGTGAACGTGATCTGCACTCACTGAATGCAACTTTTGTACCTTTCTCTGCCATGACTCGAATGAGTGGTGTTAATGTGGAAAACCGCATGATCCGCAAAGGCGCTGTCGATGCAATCCGCCGCCATATTGAAGCCAATCACGGAAAATTCCCTGAAGCCGTGGAAATTTTGGTACAGACCGTGGCGCGGAAAGGCGGTACTCCGCTGGTTGTCGCAGAAAATCAACAGGTACTGGGCGTTGTCGCGCTAAAAGATATCGTCAAAGGCGGCATTAAAGAGCGATTCAGTGAAATGCGCCGTATGGGAATCAAAACCGTTATGATTACCGGCGATAATCGTCTGACCGCGGCTGCGATTGCCGCAGAAGCTGGAGTTGATGACTTTCTGGCGGAAGCTACCCCCGAAGCCAAACTAGCCCTGATCCGCCAATATCAATCCGAAGGCCGTCTGGTTGCCATGACAGGTGATGGCACTAATGATGCCCCTGCTCTTGCTCAAGCCGATGTTGCCGTTGCTATGAATTCAGGCACTCAAGCAGCCAAAGAAGCCGGCAATATGGTGGATCTGGATTCCAACCCAACCAAACTGATTGAAGTTGTCCATATTGGTAAACAGATGTTGATGACACGCGGCTCTCTGACCACATTCAGTATCGCCAATGATATCGCAAAATATTTTGCCATTATCCCCGCGGCATTTGCCGTCACTTACCCACAATTAAATATCTTGAATATCATGCACCTGCACTCGCCTACTTCGGCGGTTTTATCGACCGTTATCTTTAATGCGCTCATTATTGTTTTCTTGATCCCACTAGCGCTAAAAGGCGTGAGCTACCGCCCAATGAATGCATCAGCGCTTTTACGCCGCAACCTGTGGATTTATGGTCTGGGTGGTCTGATAGCGCCTTTCATCGGCATCAAACTGATAGATCTGTTGCTGACTTTGCTGATACTTAAATAAAGGTGATGAAAATGATTTGGTTACGTTCTTCTGTTGTGTTGTTGATATTTCTGACACTGATTACCGGCGTAGCTTATCCATTGCTGGCAACAGGTCTGTCAGAACTGATGTTTCCTTATCAAGCCCAAGGTTCTATGGTTAAACAAGATGGTCAAACCGTTGGCTCTGAGCTGATTGGTCAACCCTTTACTAAAGCGATCTATTTTCAGGGTCGCCCTTCTGCTACCGTAGATTATCCCTATAACACCCTGTCCTCTGGCGGCAGTAATTTAGCGACTACCAACCCGATATTGGATGATGAAATCAAACGCAGAGTTGAACAACTGCGTCAATTTAATCGTCAACCTGATATACCTGTGCTGGTTGATCTGGTCACCGCATCCGCAAGCGGTCTTGATCCTCACATTTCACCCGCCGCCGCTGACTTTCAAGCACAGAGAGTCGCTGATGCACGCCATTTACCGATTAAAGTGATAAAACAATTAATCAGGGATAATATTGAGCCCCCCCCATCGGAATTCCTCGGTGAGCCCGTAATTAATGTGTTAAAACTTAATCTTGCCCTTGATAATTTACCAGAGAAAAAACAGTAAGGCTGAATATGGATCAACACGAACCACAGCGCCCTGACCCTGATGAATTACTGACACTGGTTAATGAGAAACAGCGCGGTAAATTAAAGATATTTTTCGGTGCCTGCGCTGGCGTCGGAAAAACCTATGCCATGTTGCAGGAAGCGCAAAGATTGCGTGCTCAAGGACTGGATGTGGTTATCGGCGTGGTAGAAACCCATGAGCGGCAAGGAACTGCCGCTTTACTTGATGGTCTGCCACAACTGCCACTGAAGCAGATCTACTACCGACGGCGCAAAATCAGCGTCTTTGATCTTGATGCTGCCATTGCCCGCCATCCGGCCATCATTTTAGTGGATGAGTTGGCATTCAGTAATCCTCACACCAACCGTCATCCCAAACGCTGGCAGGACGTTGAAGAGTTGCTTGAGGCTGGCATAGATGTACTGACTACCATCAATGTTCAGCATCTGGAAAGCCTCAATGATGTTGTGGGTGATATTACTGGTATCCAGGTCAGGGAAACCGTCCCTGATCATATCTTTGATCAGGCGAATGAAATTGTCTTAGTTGATTTGCCCCCAGATGATCTGCGCCAGCGGCTCCATGAAGGTAAGGTCTATATCCCTAGCCAGGCAGAACGCGCCATTGAACATTTTTTCCGCAAAGGTAATTTAATTGCATTACGAGAGCTCGCTTTGCGCCGGACGGCTGATCGCGTGGATGATCAAATGCGTGCTTTCCGCGACACACAAGGGCATGAACCGGTCTGGCATACCCGTGATAATCTTCTGCTGTGCATTGGTAATAGCTCAGGTAATGAAAAGCTCATCCGCACTGCCGCTCGCCTCGCAGCCCGATTAGGCTGTATCTGGCATGCCATCTATGTTGAAACCCCAAAACTGTACCAACTACCCGAAGGTAAACGGCGCACTATTTTAAAAGCACTCAGATTAGCGCATGAATTGGGGGCTGAAACCGCGACGCTGTCTGAGCCAAACAAAGAAAAAGCAGTATTACGTTATGCCAGAGAACATAACCTCGGCAAAATTCTGATAGGGCGTCGCTGTACCTCCAAACAGAAGCTGTTTGGCTGGCAATTGCGCCCAGGTTTTGCTGATCGATTAGGGAAACTAGGACCAGATTTGGATCTGGTGATTGTCGCATTAGAAGAGCGCAGCCGATGGGATAAAGAGCAGGACAACCGCACTGTCAGTGAAAAATGGCGAATACAGATTCAGGGCTGCCTGATCGCTATTGCGCTCTGTACACTTATTACCCTGTTCTCCCGAACATTCTTGCTGACCCTTGATAAAGCCAATCTTGTCACGCTTTATCTGCTTGGCGTCGTCATCATTGCGCTATTTTACGGACGCCAACCATCAATCTTTGCCGCTTTCATTAACGTCATCAGTTTCGATATCTTCTTTGTACAGCCTCATTGGTCTCTTGCTGTTACCGATATGCAGTACCTGCTGACCTTTACTGTCATGCTAATAGTCGGTGTCGTTGTCGGAAACCTCACCGCGGGAATGAGATATCAGGCGCGAATTGCCCGTTACCGCGAACAACGAACCCGCAATCTCTATGAAATGACCCGTGAACTGAGCCGGGCGCTGAATGAAGAAGATATTGCCCGCACCAGCTACCATTTTCTTACTAATGGTTTTCAGGCTAAAACCGGCCTCTTTTTACCCAACGAGGATGGCAACTTATATCAACTGACGACCAATAATGGCGGCCATATGCTGATTAATGATGCCATTGCAAAATGGAGTTTTGATAAAAATCTACCGGCTGGGGCGGGAACAGATACCTTACCTAGCGTACCTTACCAACTACAGCCTATCGCTACACCTTCTCAGACACTGGCTGTATTGGCGATTGAGCCATCCTATTTGCGCCAATTACTGATCCCTGAACAACAGCGATTGCTGCAAACATTTACCGGCCTGATCGCCAATGCACTGGAAAGATTGCAACTCTCACGCCGGGCAGAATCCGCTAAATTGGATACAGAGCGGGAACAGTTACGTAACTCGCTTCTGGCGGCCCTGTCTCACGATTTACGCACACCGCTGACAGTCCTATTTGGACAAGCGGAAATCCTGATGTTGGATTTATCTGCCGAAGGCTCTCCACATACCAAGCAGGTGAACCAGATTCGTCAACAAATTCTCAGCACTTCCCGTCTGGTTAATAACTTACTGGACATGGCGCGTATCCAATCGGGAGGCATTCAGCTCAATCTGGAATGGCAATCGCTAGAAGAGATCGTCGGCAGTACCTTACGTTCACTGGAATATGCACTCAACCGTCATCCCGTCGCGGTTTCCCTGCCATCCGATTTACTATTGCATTGTGATGCCAGTTTACTGGAGCGGGTATTTATCAACTTGTTGGAAAACGCAATCAAATATACCGATGAGCAAATACCACTAGGTATTAAAGCAACAACAGAAAAAAATCAAATTCATATTGAAGTTTGGGATGCAGGTAAAGGCATTCCGCCGGAACAAGAACAATTAATTTTCGATAAATTCTCCCGCGCTCGCAAAGAATCTGCTATTCCAGGAGTGGGCCTTGGATTAGCAATTTGCCGAGCAATTATTGAAATCCACCAAGGAAAGATTTGGGCAACCAATAACGAAAAAGGTGGAGCAAGTTTTCACTTTGTTCTACCGTTAGAGAAGCCCCCTGAAATTATTACTGAGGAGATGTGATTATTACCAACAATAACACCATTTTGATTATTGAAGATGAAAAAGAGATCCGACGCTTTGTTCGACTAGCTTTGGAAGGTGAAGGCTATCGCGTATTTGACAGTGATACGTTGAAATGGGGCCTAATTGAAGCGGGAACCCGCAAGCCTGACTTAATTATTCTTGATTTGGGCTTGCCGGATGGTGACGGTATTAACTTGATTCGTGATCTGCGCCAATGGAGCGCAATTCCCGTTATTGTTCTCTCTGCCCGCGATAAAGAAGCGGATAAAGTTGCGGCATTGGATGTCGGCGCAGATGATTATCTGAGTAAACCCTTTGGCATCAGTGAACTATTGGCAAGAGTCCGGGTTGCCTTACGCCGTTTTGCCAGAACCAATAAAGAAGAATCGATCGTTCATTTTTCTGATGTGGTTGTCGATCTGGTTAACCGCCGAATCACCAAAAACGATGAAGAACTGCATCTCACCCCGATTGAATTCCGGTTACTCGGTGAATTATTGGCGAATAGCGGCAAAGTACTCACCCAACGCCAATTACTCAACCAAGTTTGGGGCCCTAATTATGTTGAACACAACCATTATTTACGGATTTATATGGGGCATTTACGACAAAAATTAGAAACCGACCCAACCAGACCCAAACATTTATTGACTGAAACCGGCATTGGCTATCGGTTTATGCCTTAACTTGCTCCCGCCGCTAAGTCACAAGATTCTAGTTGCAGCAACTTGAGTTTGAAATATCGCAAACCTGCATTTATGTATTGCGTTTTTCGGTGCATATTAGCTGCTATTTACTGGTGCTCAAACTCACAATAACGACAACATTTGAACAAATATATAGATCGCGAGGTGGGAATATTTTAAATTAATAAAGGGGAAATAAATTCCCCCAAAGATAACGCTGTTTTCAGCGATTTCCAAATGGCTAAAACTCACCTATTCATATTTTTCATTTCCACCCAGCGCTATAGATAAGATAATGAACATTATCATCCTCAGTAGCGTTAGCTCTCTCACCTCTTTCATCTAAGACATCGTTATATCCATAAGGAAGTATCATGCTGGAACCACAACTGCTGCATAACAATTGAATGTCCTTTATCGCCTTCTCGGCGGAATATTTCGCTGGTAAGTAACACAAATATAAATATTGATTGGGTGAGATATAAATATCTTGAGGGATTTTAACCCAATCTCCCTCCGGACTTTTATCTCTTACAGTGATGAACTTTAATTCAGTGATACAATCCTTATTATCGATATTGGGATCATATTTTGCTTTATGCATAAAAAGACAAATATTACCCTTACTATTCAGATTTTCGTCTTTAGTGGATTTTAATCCAATATACCCTTCAGGAGGGGTGTTAGTATTATTGATTCCAATAATAATCTCATCAATATAATCCGCATGCACACGTCGTTTAGCAGACTCCGCCGGAGCCCAGACAGTTTCAAAATGCTTTTTAAGCTTGGCCTTTTGTGTTCTGTCTGAACACAGTTCCCAAATCCCCGTCAAGGGGTTGGAATCTGCAAAGTTAACTAATTCAGGGGCATTGGGCACACTGGCTTTCCAGTCTTCAAAGGCTTTTTTCGCTGCTGCTATTTCTTCTGCGGAAGGTTGATCTGCGCTTGTAGCGCCACCAAAAGGATCAAATCGAGATAAGTCACCGCCAATGGCGTGGGTTTTTATATTGGATGCTGAACGAAATTTCTTTATATCCTCCATAAATGAATTTCCTGTACGAGCAGAGAGACCGATAAATCCCGCAAATGAGGCTGCGGCAACCACATCAAAAGAGTTTGTTAGATTCGACGTATATTTGTTCGTAGATGATGAATATTGCGCACAGCCGCCCATGACCACACCACTCAGAAAGTGAGAACCCCAAGTATTAAATAGGTCATTCATATCCTCCTCAGTATCCGCCTTATCAAGGGCTGTTTTAACACTCTCTTTAAGAAACTCTTTTAGTGCTTCTGCTGAACTTTTAAGTATATAGAGATCATAAGTATACTGAATGCGGGAAAACGCATTTTCAAAATCCGTCAGACTATCCGTATCAAAATCGACTTTCAGTGAGGCACTAAAGAATAAATAGTTACCTTTAATGCGGCTTTTACTGGAAATATTGCTTTGATATGACTCAATAGATTCGCCTGATGCATTGGTATATTTTAAATCCCCGACACTATAACAATCGACATAATAGGGGACTTTTAGGGTTTTGCCGAGAATAGTGACCTTCTTGAAGTTATCTTCACTGGCATTGATTTTCCGCTCATCGAAAAGCGAATTCATACAACTTCCCACATTGCAATACTTACCAAAAACATCATAACTTGTGCCGATCATTTCAGCACCAGCTATAACAGTATCATCGAATAGGGACAATTTTCGAAAATAATTTCGGTCACGTATTTCGACATCTCTTTCGCTGTTTTCCTGTTCTAGTGATTTTCCTGTTTTATCGTTAGACATAATGGAACCTCATATTGATAGGGAATAAATTGACAATAGCTATCGCCACATTCTTGATGAGGGTTCAGAATTTCATACCTATAAAAAAGAATAGAGTAGAAGTGAGAAATATCAACAAAGTGATCATGAAAATAATGGCATATGTATCCTGAAATAGATGCCATGCAGCTCATCTAAAATATCAATTATTGTCGATGAGTTCATACTTTTCTATTTAAATTCATAGAGTAAAATTAGCATGGCATTTCTTTGTTCACTATTACCCTATTGAATATTCATAA